>JAWXAX010000152.1 GCA_034439735.1 Rhodothermales bacterium
AAACGAGCGAAGCGACTTACGAAGTAATCCAGCCATCAGACTGGCATTTTTCTGGGTCCCCGCCTGCGCGGGGATGACTTGCTCCTTATGCAATACGCACATCTCAACAGTTTCTTAAGGCCTTGCCCTAGTGGAGGCGCAGCATCAGCAGGGACGCGATCACCGTAATCGCCGTCACGATCCAGAAGCGGACGGCGATCTTGGCTTCGTGTACCCCCATCGCTTCGAAGTGATGATGGATGGGCGCCATCCGAAACACCCTCTTGCCGGTTCCCGTTTTCCGTCGTGTGTACTTGAAGTAGCTCGTCTGAATGACGACGGACAGCGTCTCGATGAAGTAGATCGAGCAGAGCAGAGGGAGCAGCAGCTCGATGCGGATCATTAAAGCGAGGGCGCCAACCGCGGCGCCCAGAGCCAGCGAACCCGTATCGCCCATGAAGACCGATGCCGGGTAGCCGTTGTGCCAGAGAAAACCGAAGCAGGCGGCGGCCATGGCGATGGCAAAAACGACCAGTTCGCTGGCGCCGCGGAGATAGATGATGTTGAGAAACTCGGCGAAGTCGACGCGGCCGGCGCTGTAAACGAGGGCCGAAAGCCCGAGGCCAACAATGGCCGTGACGCCGGCGGCCAGCCCATCCAGCCCGTCCGTGAGATTGACGGCGTTCGAGACGGCGGTAACGATAAACACCGCGACGGGGATATAGACGATCCAGCCGAGATCGAGATCGAGGTTGGTGCCGAGCCATTCCTGGAAAAACGCGTAGTCGAACCGTACCGAATCCACAAAAGGGATGAAGGGGAGGTAGGTCTGTGCGCGGACTTCCTGAAACAGCGGGTGGAAGTAGAGCACGGCGCCGAGGATGATGCCTATGCTCACCTGCCCGATGAGTTTGATCCGCGCCGGCAGCCCGCTTTTGTCGCGCTTCACCACCTTGATGTAGTCGTCCGCAAACCCGAATGCCCCCATCCAGGCGGTGACGAGGAGGATGAGCCAGACGTACACCTGCCCGATGGCGCCCCAGAGCAGCGTGGCGCCGAGGACAGAGATCAGGATGATGACGCCCCCCATGGTGGGGGTGCCGGCTTTATGCGAGTGGTCAACCGCGCCGGCGCGGACGCCTTCCCGCACCTGCTCGCCGATCTGCCGCTTGCGCAACCAGGCGATGATGTGGCGTCCCGCGTACAGCGAAATGATCAGCGCCGTTATGGCCGCCAGCGCCGCCCGGTTGTTGATAAACCGGATCGCCTGGAAGCCCGGTGGCTGGTACAGTTGCTCCAGATAATCAATGAGGTAATACAGCATAGTTCACGTTGCACGTTTCATGGCCCAAACCATTTCCTCGCTTCTTCGCGATCGTCGAACGGATATTTCTGGACGCCGACAACCTGATACGGCTCATGGCCTTTGCCGGCGATCAGGATCACATCGCCCAGCTCGCTTCGGGCCGCGGCGATCGCGATGGCCTCGCGGCGGTCCACCACCCAGAGGACGTCGGCCGGCCGGCTCATGCCGCGGCGAATATCGTTGAGAATGACCTCGGGGTCCTCGGTGCGGGGGTTGTCGCTCGTGACGACAACCCGGTCGGCATTGGCTTCGGCGATGCTCCCCATGATCCGGCGTTTGTCCCGGTCGCGATCGCCGCCGCAGCCAAAAAGGCACCAGAGGCGAGCGCCCACCGGCATCACCTCCCGAACCGCGCGGAGGATATTCTCCAGCGCATCCGGGGTGTGGGCGTAGTCGACGACAACGGTGCGTCGCCGGCTTACGTGCAGGTACTCGAACCGCCCGGGCACGGGCCGCGCCTCGCTCAGGGCGTTCAGCACGTCGGAGGCGGCGTAGCCCATCGACCGGCCGGCGGCGTACGCGGCGGCCAGGTTGTAGGCGTTGAAGGCGCCGACGAGCCGAAACGCGCGGTCGGCCCCATCGAGCCGGAGGCGTAACCCGTCGAGCCGGCTCTCGCGGATCTCGAAGCGGATGTCGGCTCCCTCGTGGCGGCCGTAGGAGAGGCGTCGGGCGCGGGTGTCGGCCACCATGGGAAGGCCGCTCGGGTCATCTGCGTTATAGATGGCGCCGGCGGCCGGGGAAAGGCCGTCGAAAAGCCTCTTTTTGGCGTCGCGGTAGGCTTCCATCGTCCCGTGATAATCGAGATGATCACGCGTCAGATTCGTAAAGATGCCTGCCTCGAAGGTGAGTCCGCGCACCCGCTCTTGCATGAGCGCGTGGGAGGACACCTCCATACTCGCCGCCGTGCAGCCCTCGTCCACCATGCGCCTGAACAGGCGGTTGATGTCGAGCACATCGGGGGTGGTGTGGGATGCTTCCATCACTTCGGTCCCGATGCGGTACTCGATGGTGCTCAGGAGTCCGGTTTTGTGGCCGAACGCTTCCAGCATGTGATGCAGCAGGAAGGCGGTCGTCGTTTTGCCATTCGTGCCCGTCACGCCCACGAGCCGGAGGCTCCGGGTGGGGTTGTCGTAGAAGCAGGCGGCCAGTTCCGCCAGGGCGGCGCGGGCGTCGCCCACCTGTACGAAGGCGATGCCGGGAAAGCGCTCGCGCACTTGCTCCGGCATCGCCTCGCACACGATGGCAATGGCTCCGTTTAAAACAGTCTTTTCAATGAACAGATGCCCGTCGGTCTGGCCGCCCTTGACGGCGACAAACAGTCCTCCAGGCCCGACCTTCCGGCTGTCGTTGGCCAGATGGTCGATCGGTATATCTGTTGTATGTCCCAGCTGCTGCTGGACCAGCCCCGCGCTTGCGAGGCGTTGTATCAACTCGTGTAACACAATCATCATGCGCTCCCGTTGGCTTCGCCGGCGGCACTAGTGGGCCGGCGGCGACGGCCGGCGCATCATCGGCAACGAACCACCGCCACCGATGGCAGCGGTTGACCCGCGGCCGGCGACTGGCTGACGACCATGCCGTCTCCCTCGATGCGTATGGTAACCCCCAGCGCATCAAGCCAGCGCACGGCCTGCCGCAGGCTCAAGCCCGCGAGATCGGGCATCCGCGAAACAGCGTAAGCCGTATCAGCCTCCGCCGTGCGCAGGGTGGCGCGTGTACCGGAAAACGCCGTCTCGCCCGGTGCCGGCGACTGCTCACCGACGGTTCGGAACAGGTGGTCGTCATCCGTTTCCCGCACCGCGAATCCCGCCGAAATCATACGTGTTGCAGCGATAGCGGCCGGCAAGCCGACCACCTGCGGCGCATAACGCACTTCCTCTCGGGGCGGATACGTTACCGCTACCAGCTGCTCGGCCAGATCCGGCTTTGACCCGACCCATCGCCGCGCGATGCGTTGAAAGATCGGCGCCGTGATGACGCCGCTATCCCCGCGTTTTTTCGGCTCCGCGAGCATCAGCAAAATGGCCACCTCCGGCTTGTCTGCCGGGAAAAAGCCGACGTACGAGACGCGGTGTAACTGGTCGTCGTACGATCCATCCACCAGGACGCGCGCTGTGCCGGTTTTGCCAGCGATGCGCAGACCCTCGATGTGGGCGTACCGGGCGGTCCCGGTTTCGACGACGTCTTCAAACGCCGGCAGCAGCGCCTTCGCCGTCTTCCGTGAAAAGGCGCGCCGGATCGAATCGGGCTCGGCTTTCCACAGCAGCCGGCCTTCGATGTCGCGCCGCTCGGCGACGACGTACGGTTTCACCAACACGCCGCCGTTGGCGAGAGCGCTATAGGCGGACAGGATCTGGATCGGCGTGACGTCCACTTCATAGCCGATGCTGATCGACGTCTGGGACGTTCCACTCCATGCGCGGGGCTTTTTCAAGAAGCCATCCACCTCACCCGGCAGATCCACCCAGGTACGCTGCCCGAATCCCATGTTGCGCGCGTACTGGTAAAACACGCCGCGGTCGAGCCGCGTCGCCGTCTTCCCGATGGCGATGTTGCTGGACTTGGCGATGGCCTCGGCGAAGGTGATGGTGCCGTAGCCGTGAATGTCGTGCAGCGGCCGACCATCGACGATGGCGAATCCGTTCCCCGTCTCGATCGAATCCGTCAGCGCGATCGCACCCTGCTCTACCGCGGCGACAGCCGTTACGAGCTTAAACGTCGACCCCGGCTCGACACGGTCCGTTATCGCGCGATTACGGCGCGCCGCCTCGCCGAAGAGGTGCGCCCGGTTCGGATCGTACGTGGGCACGTTCGCCATCCCCAGGATGGCCCCGTCGAACGGGTTCATCGCGATGGCCGTCCCCCAGGTGGCCCCGGTAGCCTCGACGCCGGCGGCCAGCTCTTCATGGAGAATCGACTGAAGGACGAGGTCTAGCGTAAGCACGAGGTTCTCGCCATCGTGCGGCTCGACCACGGCGCCATCGACATCCGCCCGGATCCGGCCCAAGCGGTCGCGCTGGAACATGCGCTGGCCGGCCGTCCCCTGGAGGTGGGCGTTGTACTGCAACTCGAGCCCATCCAGCCCCTGCCCATCGCTCCCGACATGCCCGAGCACATGCGCCACCGACGCGCCGTGGTTATACCGCCGGCTATAGGCCGGGGTCAGGACCAGGCCGGGCACGCCCCATGTTTCGAGACGCTCTTTCTGCTCCTCGGCCAGATTCCGCGTGAGCACCGCGTATTTCGGGCTCGATCGGGACGAGACCGCCCGCCGAAAATCACCGGCCGGCCGGCCGGTGAGCTGCGACAATTTGTCAAAGAACGAATCCGCGATGTCGGACGTGAAGCCCTCGACGGTAGGGTCGATCGCAAGCTGGTAGTTTGCCGTGTTCACCACCAGCGCACGCCCTTCGCGATCGTAGATGCTGCCCCGCATGGCGGGTATCGGGACGGCCGCGCTGGCCTGCCGTTCGCCGGCATCGCCCAATTCCGCGCTATCGGTCACATAGATCCAGATCAGCCTGCCCGCGATAAACACAGGCAGCACACCGAGCAGCACCAGCACGAGGTACATACGCAGCTGTATGTTTTCTCTGGCTCCCATGCGTCTACAGCGTAGCTTTTAAGGCGATGAAGACCCCGATCACTCCGGCTGCTGCCAGGTGATCGCGGGCCCGTACATGATATCTTCTTCGAGGCCGAGCGCACGCGCACGCTCGTATATGGCGGCCGGGCCCGTCATCTGATCCAGCACACCATGAAATCGGTTCACTTTTAACTCCAGCCGCAACTGTTCCTTCTTGGCGCGCTCCACCATGGACAGCACCTCCTGCGTGGCGTATACATGCCGCACATAGAGACCCAGCGCAAGGCCTATCCCCACGATGACCAGGGCGAAGTGGACCGTGGATACCTGACCCAGGAACGAGTTGGCTCCCGAATGCGCGTTTCGCGGGAGCATCCGTTCGTTGCCCACGGCCAGATCACTCCATCCCGGCAGGGTATCCACCCCGTCGGCCATCGAATCGGCGATCCACTGAGAAACGGGCTGCCGCGAACGCACCTGGGGAGGGGCCTGGTGTAGGGGCGTGCGCGCCGGCCGTTTCCGGCGCTCCGGCCGGATATGTGTCGTGCTCGTGCTGCTCATAGGAAATGATCGCCCCGAAGGACAATCGATACAGCGTTACATAGTTAGATGCGTTCTGCAAGGCGCAAGCGTGCGCTACGGGCTCGTGGATTGGCGGCGATCTCGGCGTCGTCCGGCGCCACCGCCTGACGGGTGACCGGTCGCCAGGGCGACTCGGTATTGCCGTAAAGGTCGCGATGGACCTCCCCTTCCAGATTGCCGGCGCGCATGTAGCGCTTAACCCGACGATCCTCCAGGGAGTGGTAGCTAATGATGGCCAGGCGTCCGCCCGGCCGGATATACCTCGTGGCGGCCTCGAGCACCCGTTCGAGCACGCCCAGCTCATCGTTTACCGCGATCCGGATCCCCTGAAACACGCGGGCGAGCGTCTTCTGCTCATCCCGAGAGGGAACACCCGACCGCACCAGATCGGCCAGTTGGCGCGTTGTCTCCACCGGTCTCGACGCCACGATGCGACGCGCCAGCGGACTGGCGCGCGGCTCCTCGCCGTACGCCCGCAACACCCGGCGCAACTCGGCCTCGTCCCAGCGATTGACCACCTCGTCCGCCGTTAGCGGCGCGCGGTCGTCCATCCGCATGTCCAGCCGGCCGTCGCCGCGGTGACTGAATCCGCGCACCGGCGTATCCAGCTGGTGCGAAGACACTCCGAGATCGAGCAACAGGCCATCGATCGTTGACAGGCCCGCCGCGTCCAGCAACATCCCGAGGTTTCCAAAATTACCCCGGAGTAGCCGAAGCCGGCCGGCCGCCATAGCCGCATGCAAGCGAACCCCTACGGCTTCGAGCGCGTCGGCATCCTGATCGATCCCGACCACGCGCCCCCCTTCATCGAGGGCATCCAGTAGAGCCGCCGCATGGCCGCCCCCACCGAGTGTGGCGTCGACATACACGCCGCGCCAATCGGTCACAAGCCCCTGTACAACAGCATCACAAAGAACAGGCGCGTGGTACGCCGAAGCATAACGAAGCCATGCACCGGAGCGACGTTGCGCTCCCTTATCGTCCGCATCCGGCATGACGCCACCCGACCCCGTCACGGCGATCCCATGACACGCTCCGCCAGGTTCTGGTAGTCATCCACATGCGTCCCGGCATAGGATTCAAAATTCGCAGGGTCCCAGATTTCGATGTGATCCAGCGAGCCGATGATCAGGGCGCTCCCGCCCGGCGTGATGCCGGCAAACTCCAGCAGCGGCCGGGCAATGGCGATCCGGCCCTGGCCATCCAGCGCCATCTCGTCCGCCCACATCAGAATCGTGCGCAAAAAATCGCGCGACTCCTTGTTGTACATGTTCAGCTCGCGCATCTCCACCTCCATCCGCACCCAGTGATCCAACGGGTAGAGAAATACACACTTCTCAAAGCCCCGCGTAATCGTAAAGGTGTTCTTGGCTTCCGGGCTCAGGGCCGCACGCATCTTGGCCGGTATCGCTACCCGCCCCTTTGCGTCAACCGAATATGCAGCCTGTCCTTTGAAGCCGGCCATGATCGCTCACGTGTTACCTGAAGTGGCGCCACACAACACCTTTATCTACTGGGCTGGTTCCCCACTATTCCCCACAATTCCCGCAATCTACCAAATTTGAAGTGAAGATCAAGTTATTGTTGGGGTAAAACATGTGGCTTTCGAAAAAAAAGTGCATATCTAACCATTAGAAATGATCAAAATACATGTTAAGATATATGATTATTGTTCATGTATCACATGAGATCACGAGCGGGGAATCGTGGGGAACGCCTGACATCCTCTTACCCACAAGCACACTGCCTGAAGGGATACTCGCCTCATCGCAGTCGCTTTTCAGAAAGAAAATGCGCCGCTTCAAAAAAAGGTGGGGAAAGGTGGGGAATTGAGGTAGGCCGAGGGGGGGTTACCGCCGGCGCTCGTATTGCCGCTGCCGATCCCGGAACGCGCGTCGTTGCGCGTCGGTCAGCAGGGGCGCGCAGCGAGGGCACGAGACGCCCTCCTCGAACAGCTCCGACACGCGGTCGGCTTCGGCCAGGGGCCGGCCACATCCTTTGCAGGCGTCATACGCACCGGGCGTGAGGCCGTGACGCACCGAGACGCGTTCGTCGAACACAAAACACTCACCCTCCCACAGGCTATGCTCGGGAGCCACGGTCTCCAAATAATGGAGGATGCCACCCTGAAGGTGGTAGACTTCCGAGAATCCCTGTTCCACCAGATAGGCCGTAGCCTTTTCGCACCGGATGCCCCCCGTGCAGAACAGCGCCAGCTTGCGATCGCGCGCGGGATCGAGGCGGGCGCTGACGTACGCGGGAAAGTCGCTGAACGACTCCGTCCCGGGGTCTTCGGCGCCGCGAAAGGTGCCGATCTCTACTTCATAGACGTTCCGGGTATCGATGACCCGCACATCAGGGTCGGCGATAAGCGCATTCCATTCCGCCGGCTCGACATACACACCCGGCCGCGTAGGATCCACGCCGGAGACGCCGATCGATATGAGTTCCTTCTTCGCCCGGACTCGGAGCCGCTTGAAGGGAATCGCCGGCGCCACCGACTCGCGCGGCTCCAGATCGGCCAGGCGTGGATCGCTTCGAAGGTGATCCACCACGGCGTCGATGCCGGCCCGGCTGCCGGCAAGGGTCCCATTGATGCCCTCACCCGCCAGGAGCAGTGTGCCCCGCACGCCGGCTTCCATGCATATCGCCAGCAACGGCGCCCGCATCGCCCGATAGTCGGGCAATGCCACGAATCGGTACAGCGCCGCTACGACGATGTCGGACCCGCTGCCAGGGTGTCCATCATGTGCCATGCTTCAACATAACGGCGGACACGGTATAACGTGTCCCTTCGGGGTTGCGCGTCATTTCGGCGGACATCATACTTTGGCGGCCGCCAGTTTGCTGCTTTTGCCACCGCGACGTGGGCGCGGGGATTCGATCATGTCGCGCTCTTTCGCATACGCCGCGCAGGCTTCGACAAACGAGGCGAAGAGCGGGTGCGGCTGGCCGACGGTCGACCGGTATTCAGGATGGAATTGCACGCCCAGAAACCAGCGTTTTTCCGGCAGCTCGATGATCTCCACGAGGTCGCGGTCCAGGTTCATCCCCGTGAACTGCATGCCGCGCTCGAGAAGTTTATACCGCAGGACGTTGTTCACCTCATAGCGGTGGCGATGGCGCTCCCGGCTGGCGGAGGTTCCATAGATGGTACGCGCGCGCGATCCTTCCACGAGTGAACAATCGTACGCCCCCAGCCGCATCGTGCCGCCCATGTTCATGATCTTCTTCTGCTCTTCCATCATATCGATCACGGGGTGGAGGGTGTCCTTCTGGAACTCGGTCGAGTGGGCATCCTCCCACCCGCATACATTACGCGCAAACTCGATGACCGCGCATTGCATACCGAGGCAGATTCCAAAAAAGGGCAGGTCGTGCTCGCGGGCATACCGTACGGCCACCAACTTCCCTTCGATGCCGCGATCTCCGAAGCCGGGGGCCACAAGCAGGCCGGCGACATCGGACAGCGCCGCGGCCACGTTGTCCGCCGTCAGATCGTCGGACAGGATGTACTTCACCTCCACCTGAACGCCGTTCGCCACGCCGGCCAGGATGAAGCTTTCGGAAATCGATTTATACGCGTCCTGGTGGACGACATATTTGCCGACCAACCCGATCCGCACCTTGGCGACGGGGTTCTTGAGCCGGCGCAAAAAGTCGTTCCACGCATCCAGCCCATCGACCGTATCCGGCGCCTGATCCAGCCCGAAATGCAGCCGCTCCAGCACGATCTCGGCCAGCTGCTGCTCCTTGAGGAGGAGCGGCACTTCGTAGATGGACTCGGCGTCCCTGGCAACGATCACCGCGCGGGGCTCGACATTGCAGAACTGGGCGATCTTGCGTCGCAGGTCCAGGTCCAGCGGATGCTCCGACCGGCACACCAGGAGATCGGGCTGGAGACCATGTGACAGGAGGATCTTCACCGAATGCTGGGTCGGCTTGGTCTTCAACTCGCCGGCCGCCTGCAAGTACGGCACCAGGGTGAGGTGCACGTTCAGCGTGTTCTCGCTGCCGAGCTCGTAACGCAACTGCCGGATCGCCTCCAGGTAGGGCTCGCTCTCGATATCCCCCACCGTCCCGCCGATCTCGGTGATCACGACGTCGTAGTCGCCCGTCTCGCCGAGCTTGCGCATCCAGTGTTTGATCTCGTCGATGATGTGCGGCACCACCTGGACCGTCTTGCCCAGATAATAGCCGGCGCGCTCCTTGGTGATCACCTCGAGGTAGATGCGCCCGGTGGTGACGTTGTTCGCCTGGCTGGTCGATCGCCCCAGAAACCGCTCGTAATGCCCGAGGTCCAGGTCGGTCTCCGCCCCGTCGTCCGTCACGTACACCTCCCCGTGTTCGTACGGGTTCATGGTGCCGGGATCGACATTGATGTAGGGGTCGAATTTCTGGATCGTGACCCGCAGGCCGCGCGCCTCGAGCAACCGACCGAGAGAGGCAGCAAAAATCCCTTTGCCCAGCGAGGAGGTCACCCCACCGGTTACGAAGATATACTTGGTGTGCACGACTGGAATGTGATTCGGGTGGATATACAGCGAGCCGGACGCCGGACCGGGGGACTACACGCCGGCGGGCACACAAGAGATGCCCGACCAACATACAAATCGACGCATCCAAAATCGACAGGGACGGGGAAATTGGTTTAAGGTTCAAGGTTCGGGGTTCCAGGCGTCGGCACCACACTACCTTGAACCTTACACATCGAACCTTAAACCCTTTCCGCCACCACGATGACGCCCGTGCCGGCCGGATTCGACCGGCGCACGTCGATGACGTGCAGCACGAGGCCGATGGGCAACACGGGGGTGTAATAGAAGGGCAACAACACGATAAACAGCCGGCTCCACCCCAGCAGCTTCATCGGATATTTGATCATCAGCCGCCAGGCGATCGATCCGAACGCGCCGTACGTGTAAAACCCCTCGACGGGCGTCAGCCCGGCGTCCGCCAGCTTGCCTTTCAGCTCGGCCATGTTGTAGCCGTCGCGCACGTGCTCCCCGATGAAGCTGGATGCCTCGCCAACGCCGGCGTCGGACCCGCCCAGGTCGGAGGGGGTATTGATAAGCACCAGCCCGCCCGGGGCCAGGGCTCGCGCAAAATGCCGAAAAACGGCGCGGTCGTCCTCTATGTGCTCCATCACATCGACGGAGAGGATGACATCGAACGGGCCTTCCGCCTTTAAATCCGTCAGATCCTCATACGCCGTATCGACCCGGCTGGCGTACCGGGTCTGATCGATGAACCGCCGCAAATTGGCCAGGTAGTCGCGCTTGACATCGACGGCCAGGACGTGCGCTTTCGGAAACGTGCGGACAAAAAAGTGGGCATATTGCCCGAACCCCGTGCCGGCATCCAGCACCCGCAGCGCCTCGCCCCGACGCGACCCCAGCCGCCGGCGCAACGTGCGATGGACGTGCCAGGCCCGCAAAAAGAACAGGTCCAGCAGCGCGTAAAAACTACGCTGGAGCAGCGGGCGCCGGCAAAAAAAACGGCCCAGTGAGTCCTTGATCGGATCGTAGTCCAAGAAGTCGTTACAGGTTACAGGTTCAAGGAGCCGGGACTTCAGGCAGGGGCCGACGCACACTCATCCCAAGAGGCGCGCCAGCGCCTCATACAGCCGATCCCAGCTGTATTTCGTTTTTTCCATGCGGACGCCGGCCGTGAGGCGATCCGCCCAATCTTCCTCAAAAAACCGGACGATGGCCCGTGCGAGGGCCTCCGGGTCGTTGGGTGGAACGACGAAGCCTGCGCGCTCGTGGGGCACCACTTCGGCCAGTCCGCCGACATCGGTGACGATCAGCGGCTTCTCGAAATGGAAGGCGATCTGCGCGACGCCGCTCTGGGTGGCCGAACGGTAGGGCTGGACGACGACATCGGCGGCGCCGAAGTAGGCCGGCACGGCGTCGACCGGAATATACGCCATGTCTAATCGCACGTGCCGTTCGAGCGCATGGCTTCGGACAAATTCGAACGCCTCGTCCATCGGCTCGTAGCTCTCGCCGGCCACCACGAGGCACACGTCGGGCAAGCGTTCCAGCACCGCCGGCATGCTCGCCAGGAGGACATCGAGGCCTTTGTACTTCCGGATGAACCCAAAAAAAAGGAGCACGGGGGCGTCCAATGACAGGCCGAGATGCCGGCGAGCTTCGGCGGTCGGAAGCGCGGCGCCGAACAGGTCGTACGTCGGATGTTCGATCCGTTCGATGGGCGCCGAGGCACCCAGCGCGCGTACGTCGCGCTCGACGGCGGCGGACATGACAAGAAAGCCGTCGCACGACGCCAGGAACAGCCGGCTCAGCCAGCGATCTCCCGGATGCCGCTCGTGCGGGAGCATATTATGGAGGATGGCCACGGTTCGAATCCGCCGGCGGCGCAGCGCCCGGGCGATGGCCGCGAACGCGACCGCAAAAAACGGCATCCAGTAGGCGATGACGACCAGATCCGGGGTAATCGCGGCGATTCGACGCGCCGTATTTCGCCAGCTGAGCGGGTTCAGGGTGTCGATCAGGCGAAGCGCCTCGAAGGGAGCCGGCGCACCCGGGGCCTCAAACTGCGAGTGGCCGGGAAACAGGAAGGCGGGGTACTGCCGGCGAAACGTAACCACGGTGACTTCGTGCCCCGCGGCGGTCAGGTCCCGGTACATTTTCTCCGCGAAGTGGGCGATGCCGCCCCGGTACGGGAACGCCGGCCCGAGCAGCACGATACGTGTTGAGGGATCGAGCGGCATGCGCGCGTTACACCCTCTCGAGCAGGCGGGGCTCCATCGCCTCGATCACCTGATAAGTCGAGGTGTCCTCCATCCGGGGCCCGATGATCATCTCGCCCAGGAGACCGGTCGTAAACATTTGTGTGCCCAGTAGGATGAGCATCACACCGAGCAACAGCAGCGGCCGATCACCGATCGGGTGGCCCTGGAAGATCTTATCGATCGAGATCCAGAGACTGATCAAAAATCCACCGACAAACGCCATCGTGCCGATCGAACCAAAAAAGTGCATGGGACGGGCGGCGAACCGGGTGATAAACAGCACCGTGATGAGATCCAGGAAACCCCGGATATAGCGCTCCAGCCCAAACTTCGTGCGGCCGTACTTGCGTTCATGGTGGCGCACCGACTTCTCGGTGATCCGGGTGTAACCCTCCCACTTCGCCAAGAGTGGGATGTAGCGGTGCAGTTCGCCATAAACGCGGACGTTCTTGACCACCTCGCGCCGATACGCCTTGAGCCCACAGTTGAAGTCGTGCAAATCCAGCCCGGACATCTTCCGGGTGATCATATTAAAGAACCTGCTGGGGATGGTTTTGTTGAGCGGATCTTTGCGGACCTGTTTCCAGCCACTCACCAGATCGTACCCTTCCATCAGCATATCCACCAGCGCAGGCACCTCCGCAGGGTCGTCCTGGAGGTCGGCATCCATCGTCACCACGAACCGCCCCCTGGCGCGCTCGAAGCCCACCGCCAGCGCCGCGGATTTGCCGTAGTTCCGCCGGAACCGAATGCCGGCGAACCGGGCATCTTTCGCGTGGAGCTCACGAATGATCCGCCAGGAATCGTCCTTCGAGCCATCATCCACCAGCCAGACCTCAAACGAATAGCCGGCCTGCTCGCACATCCCCCGAAGGGCCGACGCGAGCTCGGGAAGAGACTCCTCCTCCTCGTAAACCGGCACGACGATACTGAGGTCGGGTTGCATGGGTGGGTAATGGTTACAGGTTGGTAGGTTACAGGTTACAGGCTGGTAGATTACAGATTAAAAACGGCAACCTGTACCCTGCCAACGTGCAACTTGCCAACCTGTAACTTGCCAACCTTCAAACATCGATAGTGGCGTATTTCGCGTTCCGCTCGATGAACTTCCGGCGGGGCTCGACGGCGTCGCCCATGAGGGTGCTGAAGATGCGGTCGACGGCGGCGGCGTCTTCGATCGTCACGAGCTGGAGCATACGCGTTTCGGGATTCATGGTCGTATCCCAGAGCTGCTCGGGGTTCATTTCACCCAGGCCTTTGTACCGCTGGATGACGACCTTGCTGCGGTTTTCCACGCCGTATTCTGCGATGTACCCCTGGAGCTGCTCGTCGGTCCAGGCGTAGCGTTCGTCCTTGCCGCGCTTGATCTTGTAGAGCGGAGGCATGGCCACATAGACAAAGCCGGCCTCGAACAGCGGCAGCATATGGCGGTAAAGCAGGGTGAGCAGGAGCGTACGGATGTGGGCGCCGTCAACATCGGCGTCCGTCATGATGATGATCTTGTGGTAGCGCACCTTGTTGGCATCGAACACTTCGTCCGACGCGGCCAGGCCGGTGCCAAACGCCGTCACGATATTCCGGATTTCCTCGTTCTCGAGGATGCGGTCCAACCGCGCTTTCTCCACATTCAGGATCTTGCCGCGCAGCGGAAGAATCGCCTGGAAGTGGCGATCGCGCGCCTGCTTGGCGGAACCGCCGGCGGAGTCGCCCTCGACAAGGTAGAGCTCGCACTCGCGCGGATCCTTGGACGAGCAGTCGGCCAGCTTCCCCGGCAGGCCGCCGCCGCCGAAGACGCTTTTGCGCTGAACCAGTTCGCGGGCGCGGCGCGCCGCGGCGCGGGCCTGCGCGGCCAGCACCACCTTGTCGACGATCCGACGTGCTTCGCGCGGATGATCCTCCAGCCACTGCGCCAGCTTCTCGTTG
>JAWXAX010000153.1 GCA_034439735.1 Rhodothermales bacterium
GGTCGGTCGCGGCCTGGCAGCCGGCAAAAAAGAGGATCAGCAGGAGGTATCGCATGGCATGGAGGGGCGAGGCAAGTAGGGGCGCACGGCCGTGCGCCCGTTCGGTGAGGGTTAGCGCGAACCTGTGGCGGGGCGCACGGCCGTGCGCCCGTACGTCAGGCGGTCGAGGAAGTCGGCGACGAGGTCGGGATGGTCAGCCGCGACGTTAAATCGTTCATAAGGATCCTGCTGGAGGTTGTACAGCTCGGGCTCGCCGGCGCAGCTATCGGCGTCGTCGCAGAGGCGGAATTTCCAGGTCGCGTCGCGCACGCCCTGGAGGCGATCCTCCCGAAAATAATACAGGTAGTCGTGCGGCGAGGGGGCGTCGTTCGCGAGAAAATCCCCTAGATCCCGGCCATCTAACGGGTTGGGCGCGGCGGCGGGGTCGACGCCGGCATAGGCCAGCAGCGTCGGAAAGAGGTCCATCGCCGAGGCCATGCCGGTGCGGACGGCACCGGGCGGCAGCCGTCCCGGCCAGGACACGATGCCCGGGACACGCATGCCTCCTTCGAGCGTGAGTCGTTTATTGCCCCGGAAAGGGCCGTTGGAGCCGACATCGGTCTGGACGATCCGGTCATCGGTGAAGAACCGGGGGGAGGCTACGTTGGCGCCGTTGTCGCTGGTGAAGATCACGATGGTATTATCGCGCCGGCCGGTTTCTTCCAGCGTGCGTACGATTTCGCCGACGCTCCAGTCGATCTCTTCCACCACATCCCCATACCGACCGCCCGCGGAGACGCCGGCGAAGGCCCCGGAGCGGTAGACCGGCACGTGGGGCATCGGATGGGGGAGGTAGAGGAAGAAGGGGGCGTCGCCGGCATTCTGAATGAAGCGAACGGCTTCCTCGGTGAGCCGGCGGGTGAGGGTGGATTGATCGAGGGGGTATTCATCCACGGGCTCGTTACCCCGCCAGAGGCGGAGCGGCACATTGGTGTCTACCCACGGCCGCATCATGTCGTTGCTGTAGAGGAGGCCATGGAAGGCTTCGAATCCGTGGTCGGTGGGCCGATACCCGGGCGCGGATCCCAGGTGCCATTTTCCGAAGAGGGCGGTCTGGTAGCCGGCGCTTTGCAGCGCTTCTGCCAGTGTCCATTCTGTTGTGGGGAGGCCTGTGGTATCCTCGGGGAAGAAGACGCCCGTCACACCGGACCGGATCGGGTAGCGTCCGGTGAGTAGCGCGGCGCGCGCGGGGGTGCAGACGGGGGCGGCCGAATAGAAGGCGGTCAGCTTGACGCCGACGCGCGCGAGGGCGTCGATGTGGGGCGTGTGGATGGTCGGGTGGCCGTAGGTCCCGAGGTCGCCGTACCCGAGGTCGTCGGCATAGATGAGGACGATGTTTGGCGCCGACCCTTCCCGGCGGCAACCGGTGGTCAGAACGAGGAGGAGGATCGAATAGCTAAGGAGCGCGCGCATTATCTGAGGGCGTACACGATCAACTGGGCGACAATCACGCACCCCATGCAGATGCCGGCGAACAGGGCCGTCTTGATGATCCAGTGGTATTTTCGCGCGTAATGCCAGCTGATCACCATCCCGATTGCGAGCGCTAGTACCACGGCAAGCCGTTCCTCGATCCCGTTTCGCTGGTCGATGAGTTCGGGTAGAACGACGAGTGCTCCGACAGCGCCGGCGAGGATGTCGGACACTTTGATTTCTTTTTTCACGTACGGGCGGTTGTGGGGTTGTGACGGCGTCGGCGAGCAAGTGGTCAGGCGTAAAGTATCGTGCAACTGGCGGGTAAGCAACCCGGACCTTTCCGGTTCCGACAGACGGATTTTGGTATGAAGCGTTTCGCGGAGCACGGTCGTGGGTTTCAGTTCCAGCGTGGGTTGCTCGCTCCGTCAACCCGAAGTACTTTGGGATGATTCCGGGGAAGGGTTCAAGGTTCCGGGTGTAAGGTTTAAGGGGTGGGTCCTGGTCTTTCCAATTCAACCAGCGTTTTCCGATGAGTAGAGCTTCCGCCGATACCCTGTTTGCCGCGCTCCAGGACGTTGTCGGCGATCGTGTTTCATGCGTTGAAACGGACATCGAGAGCCACAGCGGCGATCATTCCGCGTACAAGCCCGTGCGCCCGGACGTGGTCTGTTACCCCGAGTCCGCCGCCGACGTCGTGGCGATCGCCCGGTGCTGTCAGCGGATGGAGACGCCGCTGGTGGCCTACGGGGCCGGCAGTTCGCTCGAGGGACACGTGCTGCCGGTTCGGGGCGGTGTGAGCCTGGACATGCAGCGGATGAACCGGGTGGTGCGGGTGGATGTGGAAGATGCGGACTGTACGGTGCAGGCCGGGGTTCGGCGGAAGCAGCTGAATACCGAGCTGGAAGGCACGGGGCTCTTTTTCCCCGTGGACCCCGGCGCCGACGCGACGCTGGGGGGGATGGCGGCGACGCGGGCGAGCGGCACGAGTTCGGTGCGATATGGTACGATGCGCGACAACGTCATTGCTCTGCAAGTGGTGCTGGCGGACGGCCGGCTCATCGAAACCGGCTCGCGGGCCCGGAAGTCGGCCTCGGGCTACGACCTCACGCGCCTTTTCGTGGGGTCGGAAGGGACGCTTGGTGTGATCACGGAAGTGACGTTGCGGCTCTACCCGGTTCCCTCGCACTTCGTCGCGGCGGTGGCGGCATTTTCTACCCTCGCTGAGGCCGTGGCCGTGGTAGTCCAGGTGCGCCGGGCCGGCCTCCCCATCGCGCGCATTGAACTTCTTGACGCGTTGATGATGCGAGGTATCAATACCTACGCGGGGATGAGCTATCCGGAAGCGCCGACGTTGTTCATGGAATTCAGCGGAGGGGAAGAGGAGGTTCGGCGTCAGCGGGAGTGGGTGGAGCGTCGGGTGTGGGCCGGCGGTGGTACATCGTTCACCTGGGCCTCCGATGCGGAGGAGCGGGCGGCGTTGTGGCATGCGCGGCACAACGCGCATTACGCGGCCAAGGGGCTCCGCCCCGGCGCCCGTTCGAAGGGCACGGATGTTTGCGTCCCCCTGTCGAAGTTGACCGAGTGCCTGGCGCGGGTTGAGCAGGATATGGCCGGGACCTTTTTGATGGCGCCGCTCGTGGGGCACGTCGGGGATGGAAATTTCCACCTTCAGTACCTCATCGATCCCGCAAAACCGGAAGAAGTGGCCGAATCCGAGCGGTTGCACGAACGGCTGGTGCGGCATGCGCTGGAGCTTGGCGGCACGTGTTCGGGGGAACACGGGGTTGGATTGGGCAAGACGCGCTTCATGCAGGCGGAGCACGGCGAAGCCCTGGGGGTGTTGCAGGCGATTAAGGAGGCGCTGGATCCGCAGGGGTTACTCAATCCAGGCAAGATGTTGCCGCCACGCGGGTAGACCAACCGTTTAGGTAACGACGGCTCGGATTTCGCCGGCGAGCGTATACACATTGTCCGCATTCCTGCGGCTCCGGACAAAAGAAACCCGCACTATACTGTTACGATTATCGTATCATGGGCCGTCCGTTCGCAAGGCATGCCTGCAGGTGTATCGTGGGAATACGCGTTTGCGAAGAACAGGAGGCACCCCCTCGCGCGGCCGCAAAGCCCCCGCGCAACCTCACTGGAAGAAGTTATAAGATGCAGGGCGTGCCGGAAGGCACGCACAGATAGGAGCGAATACATGGCGATGAATAGTGATACGATGCACTTCGTGAAGGCCTTCTTACGCAACCCGGTCAGTGTGGGGTCGATCGTGCCGAGTGCTGCGGAACTGGCCGAAGCCATGATGGATGGGATGCGCCTCGCGGCGGGTGATGTCGTGATCGAGCTGGGCCCCGGTACGGGCGCCTTCACCCGGTGTATTCACCGCATGTTACCCCCCGGGGCTCACTACCTGGGCATCGAGTGTGAGGGTCGATTTGTGAGCCTGCTGCGGGCGCGGTTTCCAGACTTTGCTTTTGTACAGGGCCTTGCGGAGGATGCCTCTCGCCACGTCCGAGATGCCGGCCTCGGGCGGGTCAAGCTCATCATATCGAGTCTCCCCTTTGCAAGCCTCCCCTCCGTCGTACGCACGGCGATTATCTCCGGGATTGACGACATGATGACACCGGGCTGTGTATTCCGGACATTCCAGTATGTACATGCGTACCCGTTACCGACCGCCGTGCGCTTTCGCCGTAGCATGGAAGAGCGCTTTGGCGCGTATCAGCGGAGCCCGGCCGTGCTCCCGAACGTCCCGCCGGCGTTTGTCCTGACCTGGATCAAGAGCGGTCCGACAGAGGCCAAGGGGGTGTTCGCCCCAACTTTTTCGCCTCGGGAACTCCCCTTTCCCGGCTAGGTACAGAAGGGCATGAAACGATGTCTCTGATAGCTCATCCAGAAGGGTGGAGGGATTAGGCCCTGTGAAACCCTGGCAACCGCCTGGCTACTTTTTGGCCGGGATAGGTGCTACGTCCTACCTCAGGTGAGGGAAGATGAGCGGGAGAGAGTGTTACGCTGAAGCGTTCGCGCTTGCGGCTGTCCTCTTCCGCCACCATACGGGAGGGGTTTTTTTATGCCCCTGCACTGTCTTTAGGACTCCCGAGTCTTTCGCACTTCTGAGTGAGCGTCGCCCATCGGTGAGAAACGCCGGAACGTTTTTCACCCTGTCGTGGACCGTGCATGCTCCAAACGCTGATTCTACCTGAATTTACGCTGGAATCGGGCCAGACGCTCCGGCAGGTCCCCGTAGCCTACCAGACGTGGGGGACGCTGAACGAGGCGCGCGACAACGCGATCGTCGTCTGCCACGCCCTCACCGGCAACACCGCCATCGACGACTGGTGGGGCGGTCTGCTCGGCCCGGGTAAAGCGCTCGATCCCCACTGCTCGTTTATTGTGGCCGCCAATGTCCCCGGGTCGCCGTACGGTTCTGTTTCGCCTCTTACCCGGGATCCTGAGACAGGCCGGCTGTATGGTCCCGACTTCCCCATTTTCTCCATTCGCGACTCCGTGCAGCTGCACCGCCGGCTGTTGGATGTGTTGGGGGTGGCGCGTGTAAGCCTGGTGATCGGTGGCTCGATGGGAGGGATGCAGGTGTTGGAGTGGGCCTTTTTTGGAGACTACGTCCGGGCCATCGTGCCCATCGCTGTTGGGGGGCGGCACTCGGCGTGGTGCATCGGTTGGAGCGAGATGCAGCGTCAGGCCATCTATGCCGACCCAAAGTGGCGCTCCGGCGCGTACGACCCCGAGGACGGGCCTGTCGCCGGCCTTTCCGTGGCACGTATGGCGGCGATGATTTCCTACCGATCTCGCGCTTCATTCGAGGACCGGTTCGGGCGCTCCCGCCGGCGCCATGAAAGCGGTCATGAGCCGTTTGCCATCGCAAGTTATCTCCAGTATCAGGGCGAAAAGCTCACCCAGCGTTTCGACGCCAACTGTTATGTTCGGCTGACGCAGCTCATGGATACCCACGACATCGCGCGGGGCCGCGGCGCCTACCCGGAGACCCTTGCTCTGATTACGCAGCCGACGCTCATCCTGGGCATTACTTCGGACATCCTCTACCCCCTGACCGAACAGGAGGAACTACAGGCCCACCTACCGGATGCCGAGTTGTCCGTCCTCGAAACCGGGGATGGGCACGATGCCTTCCTGATCGAAGTCGACACCATCAACGACCGCGTCTACGCCTGGATGCGGGATCGTGAAATCTGCCGCGAGCGGCCGGAGGCGCCTCGGCTCGTGCTTCACCGTTAATCATCTTCAACCCTACGCCATCGAATGAAAACGTTAGACGCTCCCCTCCGTGTAGGCATTCTCGGCGCGACCGGCGCCGTAGGTCAGAAGTTCGTCGAACTGCTCGATCGCCATCCCTGGTTCACGATCACGGCGCTTGCCGCGTCGTCGCGCTCCGCCGGCAAGCCGTATGCGGAAGCCGTCAACTGGATCTCCTCGTCCCCCATCCCGGACGCGGTTGCGCGCATGGAAGTGCTCGAGGCATCCCCGGGCTTACCCTGCGATCTCGTGTTCTCTGGTCTCGATGCGGCCGTGGCCGGAGATCTCGAGCGGGCGTTCGCCGAAGCCGGCTACGCCGTCATCTCGAACGCAAAGAACTACAGGATGCACGACCAGGTGCCGCTCCTGATCCCCGAGATCAACCCGGATCATACGGCGCTGATCGACCACCAGCCCTGGCGTTCGCGGGGGGGCTTTATCGTGACCAATCCCAACTGCGCCACCGTCGGCCTCGTCGGCGCCCTGCGTCCGATCGAGGATGCCTTCGGGATTGAGGCGATCCAGGTGACGACCATGCAGGCCATTTCCGGCGCCGGCTACCCCGGGGTGGCTTCGCTCGATATCCTCGGGAACGTCATCCCCTATATCGGCGGTGAGGAGGAGAAACTGGCCGTGGAGCCGCTGAAGCTGCTCGGGACCTGTGTCGGGGATCATATCGCGCCGGCCTCCATCCGCATCAGCGCCCAGTGCAACAGGGTGCCCGTGCTGGATGGCCACTTGGAATGTGTGTCGCTCAAGCTACGGAAGAAGGCCTCCGCGGGGGAGGTCGTCGCCGCGTTGCGCGGGTTCGAGACGCCGGCGTCGGTGCAGGGCCTGCCTTCCGCCCCGGATGCATTTTTGCACGTGTTCGACGAAGTGAATTACCCTCAATCGCGCCGGCACGCCCACCTCGGGCGGGGCATGACGATCTCGGTCGGCCGCGTACGGCCCTGTGAGGTGCTGGATGTGAAGTTCGTCGTCCTCTCCCACAACACCATTCGGGGCGCGGCCGGCGGGGCGGTGCTCAACGCCGAATTACTTGTGCGGCAGGGGTATCTGCAGCCGGCCGGCGTGCGCGTCGAGGCGGCGGCATGACGCCTCCGGACCGGTCAGGCGTCGCCTATCGACAAGCCGGCGCGGCCGACGCGCCGGCTATCGCCTCGTTGTGGCGCGCTCTGATGGACGAACACACGGCGGCGGACACGCGGTTCGTTCTCGCGCCGGACGCCGCCCGGCGCTGGGCGAACGATGTGCGCGCCTGGCTGTCGGATACCAGCCATCGATTCGTGCTGGCGGAGATCGACGATCGGCCGGTGGGCTTCATCCATGGGCACCGCTGGCGACCGATCCCTTTATACGACACGGTGCTGGAGGTCTTCATCGGCGAACTGTATGTCATGGTGGACGAGCGGCGGGCGGGTATCGGCGGCCGGCTCCTCACGGAGCTTCACGCCTGGGCTCGCGACGAAGGGGCGGTTCGGTTGCGCCTTGGGGTGCTGGCCGCCAACGCCGGCGCCGCTGGTTTCTGGGAAACGAGCGGCGCCCGGCCGCTCGCGGTGGAGTATACGATCGAGCTTAAATCGGCCGATCGGCCTGCGCCGGAAAAGCGCCGACCGTTCGGGTTTTTTTCTGGAACCTGATCCAGTACGTGGGGTACACGCCCCATCGACACCATGCGCCGGTGCTACGCGGACTCTTCACTTGACAGCCGGGGTTTGCCGTTCGTATCGTTGTCGTCCGCTATAGAGATCCGGTCTTGCGGAACTAGCTCAGCTGGTAGAGCGCAACCTTGCCAAGGTTGAGGTCGCGGGTTCGAGTCCCGTGTTCCGCTCAAAAAAGCCATTCGATGCGCCCTGCATCGCGTGGCTTTTTGCGTTTCGGGGCATATCGGAGCCAGTTTGCGGATGTCGGGAACGCATGGGCCGGTCGGGCATTTCCAGAACACGATTTCATCCACATCGAACTGCAATCTCATGCGCTACGCACCCATCGCTGCTCGTTTCGCCGCCGTCGTCGTTTTTGTCCTCGTGGCCGCCGGCTGCCGGTCGGATGGTGCGGATTCCTCCGGCATCAAGCCCATCTCCGTGGCCGAGGAGGTGCTTCCGACGATGATGGTGTATAAGAGTCCGACGTGTGGCTGCTGCTCGAAGTGGGTGGACCATCTGCGCGCGGCCGGCATGGACGTAAAAACCACGGATTCCGACGACATGGGCTCGATCAAAGAGCGTTTTGGCGTCCCGGGTAAGCTCTCGTCCTGCCACACGGCCGTCGTGGGAGGCTACATCGTCGAGGGCCACGTGCCGTTCGAAGACATCCAGCGGTTGTTGACCGAGCGTCCCGATGCCGTCGGCCTTGCCGTGCCGGCGATGCCGGTCGGATCCCCGGGGATGGAAGTGGAGGGTCGGCCGGCGGATAAGTACAATGTGTTGCTGTTCGATGCCAACGGCAACCAGCGCGTGTACGCGTCACACTGATTAGCGCACATCGTACCGGTTGAAGGCGACGAGCGCCAGGCCGGCGCTTCCGAAAATATAGCCCATAAGCACCAGCAGGTCGACCGGGGACGCGTCTTCGGGCGCTGAGGGGAGGCGGGCCTCGAACACGGGCATGTCGCTGAGGTCCAGGGGCTCGGTAGACTGGTTGCCTCCGAAACTCATCATCCCGCCGGGATTTTTCTGGTCGATGTACGCGCGGAAGGTGGTGCGGTACGCGTACAGGGCGTCGGTGAACCGTTGTTTGAGCCCGAGGTCTGTCTGGCCCAGGCGCATCGCGGCGAGCTGATAGGCCGAAGCCGGCGAAAACCGGGAGAGGGCGAATCCGAGTGATTGTTGCACCGCGCGTGCGTTGTTGATTTGCTCGTCGATCTGGCGGTTGTGTTCGGCAAGGTCGCTCTCCATGCCTTTCTGGCGCTCGTCGTCTTCCACCATCCAATCCCACTCGTTTTCCTCTTCGTAGGCGGCACGATCGGCTTCACTCATCCCCTCGTGCGCCTGTGATCGCGCCTGAAAGGCGGCCGACAACTCCTGGAAAAACGTGTCGCGTCGTTCTCGCGCGAATCCCTCCTTACGGCTTTCCACTTCACTGGCGGAGGGGACCGGATAGATCTGGGTGGCAAACATCATCCCTCCGCGCGGCACGACCAGGACCATCGCGATCCAGAAAACGAGCAGGGATAAAAACGACATCGCGGAGCGGTGCGTAAGGGTTGAGAAGAGGACGCCCAGCGACAGAAACCCGGTGAGGTAGACCAGCGAATAGCCGGCCAGCTTCGCGAGCCTCACCCAGTCGTCGCCGGTGAACGGAATGGCGTACAGCATCAAGAGCAGCACCCCCAGCAGGAGCGGAATGATCAGAGGGATCATGAGCCCGACCCACGCGCCGGCCAGTTTGGCCACAATGTACTGCGTGCGCGGGACGGCGTTGGCGAGCATCAGGCGAAGCGTGCCGGATTCCTTTTCGCCGCTCACCAGGTCGTACGCAAAGACGATGGTGAGGAGCGAAAGCACTACCTGGACGATAAACACGAAGTCCATGGCCCGGAAGACCGCGAAGATGGGTTCGATGCTGTAGCTGCTTTGCTGGAGCTGCACGTCCTGCCACGAGCTGATCACCGAGAATCGGCCGATGTCGTAGTGGATACCTGAGGCAAAGATCTGCATCACTTCCGGCCGGCGGAAGATGCGTTGACGCTCCCCCAGCTGCGGCCAGGAGGTGGATTCAGTGAGTTCCTGTGATACCAGCGCCGTTGCGGCGGTGTACTGTGCGCTGCCCGCACGGTACTCGATGATGCCGGCGAAGACACTTACCAGGATCAGCACCGTACACGCCGCGAATGTCGCCACGAACTTCGGACTCAGCAGCAGATTCTTGAGCTCTTTTTCGATGAGTAAGAAAACCATGGGGCAAAAAAAGAAAAGTGAAAAGTGAAAAGTGGAAAAAGTGAGTAATTTTCAGTTTTTACTTTTCTTTTTGCAGTGCGTCAGCGCACGTCATACCGGAGGAACGCCACGAACGCCGTGGCGAAGAAGACCAGGTTATAGAAGAGGAGGAGGCCGAGATTCCAGAGGGCGGCTGGGAGGGTATCGGCGAGGGTGAGGGGGGCATAGGTAAACGCAGGCACCTCGTTGACGTCGATCGGCTCTGCTTTCGGGGCGTCCTCGCCGCCGATCCGCATGGTCATCATGAATCCACCTCCCGAGCTCATACCCGCTTTTTCCTCCTGAAACGTCTTGAAGGAAGTCTGGTAATCCGCCACGGCCTGCATGAAATGGGCTTCCGCATCGAGCGAAGTGCCGGCCAGCTGGGTGATGCCCATGGTGAAGGCCGCAGCCGGCGAGATCCGTGCGAGCCCAAAGGCCCAGCCCTGCTGCACCTGCTGTCGGTTGTAGCGCTCGGTATTGAGTTGTTGCGTGAGCGCGGCCATTTCAGTGTCGCGTTTGTCGCTCATCTCCCGTTGCAGCTTCATCATCTTCTCCATCTGCTCCTGCATCCGTCGCTGCGCTTCTTCGGGGTCGTCGGACTCCTCGTTGATCTCGAACCGGAAGCCAGTGCCATCGGACTCGCCCCCCATCGCCGCGGCCAGCGCCTTCATGTCCTCCCGCGCCATCGCCATCATTTTTTGCCGCTTCTGGTAGGCGATGTCGTCGATGGACGGGACCTCGACGGCCCGGCCGGCGAATAGGACGGCGGCGCGGGGCACCACCAGCACGGCGAGGATCCAGATCACGAGCAGCCAGATGAACGAGCTGGACGAGCGGGCATTGAGGGCCGAGATGAAGATCGAGATCATCAGAAACACCCCGAAATACAGCAGTCCGCTCACCACGATGCCGGCCAGCCGCAGCCACTCGTCGCCGCTCATCGGGACGCCCATGGCGGTGAAGAGCAGGCCGCCCAGTAGGATCGGGATGAGGAGCGGGATGCCCAGCGCCAGGAACGAGCCGGCGATTTTTCCCAGAATGAACTGGTCGCGCGGGACGGCATTCGAGAAGATGAGCCGGAGCGTCCCCTGCTCCTTTTCGCCGTTCACCGCATTGTAACAGAAGAGCACGGCAAAGAGGGAGAAAACGATCGTAAATACGAACTCGAGGTCCAGCAGCCGAAATACCGCCGAGGCGGTGTTGTCGCTGAACAGGCTGTTCTCGAGCGCCAGTTCGCCGCGGCCCTGGATCTGGACGCTGCGTCCGATGTCGTTCGACACGCCCGAAACCAGCGCTGCGAGGGGTTGTGGGGGGACAAACAGGGTAGGCGAGAGCTGAACCCACTGGTCGGTCGACAGGCCGGCCATCTGCGTGATATTCTGCTGGCGGGCGGATTCGTACCGGAGCTGCATGAGCCGGTAGTTCTGCGCGCCCATAAAAAACGCGAGCAGGATCAGCACGGAGCAGACGCCGAACGTGACGGCGAAGCGCGGCGTCCCGATGAGGTCGCGCAGCTCTTTCTCAAGTATAAGTCGAAACATAGCTCGGGCTCGAATGAGGCTCAGTTATTTTCGATCATCAATTTCATCTGGGGCGCCTGTCGCTTCGAAAAAACGATGATTGACCCAATGCCCTTTTTTTCGACCTCTACTTTGACGGATTCGCCGACGGGGATTGCCTCGTACCATTCGATCAACTCGGCCGTCGTGGTAATGTATTTCGCATTTAGACTGACGATCACGTCGCCGGCTTCAATGGGCGCAAGCTCAGGCGCTTTGTCGGGAAGCGGCATGACGTTTTCGACGACCACGGCCCCTTCTTTTTCACCGACGACAAACCCGGCCGGCCAGAGCACCACGTTCGCGAGCATCTCCCCACCTCCCGATTCGATGAACTGAAAACCGCCGCTCACATTCCCCGATTGCGGCTCCGGCTTGTTGAAGGTGCGGATCATCTTCTGCTCGCCGCGCTGGATGCCGACCTTGACTTCGCTGCCGACTTCCAGGGCCGCAAACCGGGTGTTCACCTCTTCGGCGGAGCCTACACGCTCGCCGTTGATGTACAGGATCAGATCGCCTTCCGTAAGATCCAGCTTATCCGCCTGGGCAACGGATGGCGGGTACAGTACGCGTTCGATCCGGACTTCAGAGCCCCCCCGGACGACAACCATGCCGCCGGGCACCTGCATCATGGCGATCGGGTTGTTCTGGTCGGCCTCGAAGGTGAAGGCCTGGCCGGCGGCGGGGGGGGCGAGCAGCGAAGCCGCGAAAAGCGGGGCGAGGAGGATCGTAGCGAGGCGCATAACAAAACCGGTTAGAAGAAGACGTGCGCGGGTGCCCCCTAGGGACACGATATGTCGTGTCCACAGGTATCGCATACGTTTACAGGATGCGTGGAGCGGCGCCAGGTCGTCGGGCGCTGCCGAGTGAACGCCCCTTGGCCGGCGCTTATTGTGCGGCGTGTTAGAGCGACACCCCTTGTTTCCACGGAATAAAATCGTGCTGCCCCAGGATTTGCGCCTTCGTTTTCATTTCGCCGCTGGCGACGCGGATCAGCATCTCAAGTAACTCTTCGCCGAGTTCAGGGATGGATCGCTCGCCGGCGACGATCGGGCCGCAGTCCAGGTCGATGATGTCTGGCAGTCGCTGCGCCAGTTTCGTGTTGGTCGACACCTTGATGACGGGAGCGATCGGGTTGCCTGTAGGCGTGCCGAGCCCGGTCGAGAAGGCCATGATGTTCGCCCCCGCGCCGGCCATGCCGGTAGTCGATTCGACATCGTTGCCAGGCGTGCACAGCAAATTGAGGCCGCGGGCCGTGGCGTATTCCGGATACCCCAGCACACCCGTGATGGGCGACGTACCGCCCTTCTTCGCCGCGCCGGCGGACTTGATGGCGTCCGTGATGAGGCCGTCCTTAATGTTGCCGGGGGAGGGGTTCATGTGGAGGCCCGACCCGACGGCTTCGGCCTGCCGGCTGTACTCGCGCATGAGGCGGATGAAGCGGTCGCCCACGTCGGGGGTGACGGAGCGGTTGATGAGTTCTTGCTCGACCCCGCATAGTTCGGGGAATTCCGACAGGATGACGGTTCCGCCGAGCGCCACGAGGAGGTCGGCCGCATGGCCCATCGCCGGATTGGCGGAGATGCCCGAAAAGCCGTCCGACCCGCCGCACTCGACGCCGAACGTGAGCGCACTCAGCGGCGCCGGCGCGCGGCGCAGACGGTCGGCCTCGACGAGGCCGGCGAACGTTTGACGGATGGCGTCGGACAACATGTCGTACTCTGACGGGCCGCGTTGTTGTTCGTAGATGTAGAGCGGCTTGTCAAACGCCGGGTTGCGCCGGTGCAGCTCTTCCTGGAGTATCTCGATCTGCGCGTTCTGGCAGCCTAGGCTAAGCACCGTGGCGCCGGCGACGTTCGGGTTGTGGATGTAGCCGGCGAGCAGGGCGCAGAGGGTCCGCGCATCCTGCCGGGTGCCGCCGCAGCCGCCTTCGTGCGAGAGAAACTGGATGCCGTCTACATGCTCGAATACCGGGGTGCGGGTGCTGGCGGCTTTCTGGGAGGGATAGGCCAAGGCGCGGAGCGTGTCGGGCGTGGCGCCGGCGCGGTAGTGGCGGACGAGTTCGGCCACCTGGTGCTGGTAGAGGGCCGGCTGCGCGTAGCCGAGCTCTTTTTCGAACGCGTCACGTAGGATCGCGATGTTGCGGTTCTCGCAGAAGACCAGCGGGATGACCAGCCAGTAGTTCGACGTCCCCACCTGGCCGTCAGACCGGTGGTAACCCATGAAGGTCCGGTCCTTCCACCGACTCACGTCCGGCGGCGTCCATGAGAACGCGCTGGAGGCGTGGTCGAACTCGGCCGTGGCGTGTTTGACGTTTCCGGTGTGGATGGCGCCCCCGAGTGGGATGGGCTGCGTCGCCCGGCCCACGAGTACGCCGTACATCACCACCGGATCGCCGACGCTCATGGCGCGAGTCACCAGTTTATGTTTCGCCGAAACCTTCTCCGGAAGAGGGATGAGCGTCCCGTTTTCGCGAACCGTCGCGCCGGCCGGCAGGTCTTCGAGGGCGACAAGCACGTTGTCGGAGTCGTGGACTTTGAGTACGTTGGTCATGAACGTGGGGCGTTGAACTGTAGAACGTTGAACGTTTGGTTGGTGGTGAACGGGGTGTGGTTCGGAATGTACATCGCGATCCCGACACGTGCAGCCCCGCTTGGCCACCCATCACAAACTTCAATCTCTTGCCTCATTTTTACTCCCCTTTTTCCTTTTTTCTTTTCACTTTTGACTTGCCCGGAATGCCATCCCTCGCCCTTACCCTCAACTTAAAAGACGATCCGTCGGTCATCCAGGCCTACCGGGACTACCATGCGCGGGCCTGGCCGGAAGTGGTGGAAGCCCTGCAGGCGGTGGGGATCCATCAGATGCGGATCTGGCTGCTGGGGCGCCGGCTGTTCATGGTGGCCGATGTGGCGGAAGGTTTTGAGCCTGCGGTGGACTTCCCCCGCTACCTGACCCTACATCCGCGGTGCCAGGAGTGGGAGGATTTAATGGGGACGCTCCAGGAGCCGGTGCCGGAGGCGAAGCCGGGGGAGAAGTGGGCGGAGATGGAAGAGGTGTTTCGATTAGCGATTAGCGAATAGCGATTAGCGAATAGCGATTGGGGA
>JAWXAX010000154.1 GCA_034439735.1 Rhodothermales bacterium
ACCCCTTCAACCCGCAGACCGCCTTCAGCCTCTCCCTCGCCGGCCCACATCGCCGTCTACGACGCCGTCGGCCGGCAGCGAGTACCGCTCCGCTGAGTACGAGTACGAAATAAGGGGGACGTTCAACGCGAGAACGTTCGTACAAGAACCAGGGCCAAAATCCCGCCCTCCGCAACCGGGGGGCGGGATCCGGCGTAGCGCATCGGGCTCCCACAAACCCTTTCGTGCCTCGATGCCTGCCGGACCTCGCCTCATCTCGGGACTTTTCCTCCTCGCTTCCCTCGGCCTCACCACCTGCGCCGGCGATGCCGGGGGGCCGGCGGAAGAAGACTTCGCGGTCCTCTTCATCGGCAACAGCCTCACCTACACGAACGACCTGCCCGGGATGGTGTCCGACCTGTTGCAGGCGGCGTCGGACCACGATCGGGTGGTGGTCGAATCCATCGCCGAGCCCAATTACGGCCTGGAGGATCACTGGGAAGATGGGGGCACGCGCGACCGGATCCGGCGTGGCGCCTGGGATGTCGTGATCTTCCAGCAGGGCCCCTCGGCCACGGAAGGCCGGCCGTCTCTGCTCGACTATAGCGCCCGCTTCGCCCCGCTCGTCCGCGAAGGAGGCGGCGTCCCGGCGCTCTATATGGTGTGGCCGGACGAATCCCGCACCTTCGATTTTGCCGGCGTGCGGGAATCCTACCTCGCGGCGGCCACCGGCGTCGATGGCTACTTTTTCCCCGCCGGCGTCGCCTGGCAGGAAGCCTGGAAGGCCGATGCGTCTCTTTCGCTCTACGGGCCAGATGGGTTTCATCCCTCCGTCGCCGGCACCTACCTCGCCGCGATCGTCATCTACGAACAACTCTCCAGCCGCAACGCCATCACGCTCGGGGCCGCGCCGGCGGCGCGGTACGGCATAACGGAGAACGAGTCGACCCTGCTCCACGCGGCGGCCCATGAAGCCAACGTGCGCTACGCCCGCGAGCCCGCCGAATAACCCCTCTTCATTTCCGAACGATCGCAGGCCGACTCGGGGGAAAACACGTTCAAACAGCCATGACCTGGCAACACATAGAGTAAACCCGGGAGTTGGCCCGAAAGGCGCGCGGTGAAAGACCGCCGGCTCAGTGGGAAGTCCACCGGTCGAGCTCCGCCCCATCGAGACCGATGACCTCGACTTCCACGCCGCCCGGCGTCACCGAAAACACGGCGAAGTGGTGCTGTTTGATGACCCGGTCCATCACCGGATAGTCCGAGGATTCCGGTGGCTCGAGCCCGCCGCCTGCGCCGCCGAGCACAAAAAAGTGGGTCTTCTGGTTACCGTACGTCTTCGACAGGCGCTCGTAGTTGTGGCTGTGGCCGGTCAGCACAACGTCGATCCGGTGGGATTCCGCCCGCGCCTCCACCAGGTCGCGGATGAACGTATCGCCGTGGTACCCCTGCCAGCCCTGAGAATAGGGGGCCTGATGGAGGAGGACAAACCGCCAGTTCGCCTCGCGCCAGGCGTCACTCGCCATCGTGGCATCGATCCACGCCAGTTGTGCGGCGTCGAAGCCGAGCGGGAAGGTGTTGTTGGGATCGACGGCCATAAAAAACGCGCCGGCATGTGACCAGCTGAAGTACGGCGGGCCCCGCCCATCCTCCCGGGTGTGCTGGAGGTAGAGGCGCGGGACGAGGTCGTTGTACAACCCGTCGTAATCGTGGTTGCCGGCCACGGCATACACCGGCATCGCGCGAAGCAGCGGCTGGAGCGCCATCGCGAAGCTGAGCCATCCCCCCTCCTCCGCTCCGTTCGAAACCAGGTCGCCAAGCCCGATCGAGAAGGCGTCGGGCCGGACGGCCATCTGGTTGGCGAGGGCCTGGAACACGGCCCAGCCGCCCTGACTGTCGCCCCAGGCGGAGAACGAAAAGATGGAGTCGACTTCCGGAGGTGTGGCGAGCGGCAAATGAGGCGCGAGGAGCGCGGTGGGGATCTCGCGCCGGCCGGCGAACAGGGCCTCCCGCGACCGCTCCGTCAACGCGCGGACGACGGCGTTTTGCTGTGCCGGCGTAGGATCGGCGAGCTGGATGGCATCGAAGAGCAGCCCGCGGGCGTCGACGCGGCGGGCCGTCTCGTCGCTATACGCCTCGAACGCCTCTCCGGCGAAGGGATACACCCCGCGGAGCCCGCCGTTTAACGCGTTATTGAGCACCCACACAGTCAACAAGCCGGCAAACGGCGAGGTGTCAAACAGGAAGTACTCGCCCATCACCGGCTCCAGCCGCCGGCCGTCCTGGAAGACCTGCGCGCCGTCGTCGGCGTTGATGTGAAGCCCGGTCGCGACGCCGGCATCGACCTCCCGCTCGTACCACATTGGGGTGTCAGGAATCGGGATCCGGTGCGGGAGATTGACGACATCGTCCAGCGCGGGCCGGCGGTCCAGCCCCACCTGAAGACCTTCCGCCGGATCGCCGGTGGCGTAACGCCAGCCCTCGGTCAATGCGCCGGTAAACGACGGCTCGGGCGCCGGCCAGGCGCGCCAGAGGCGCAGCCAGTCCGCATGAGCCGAGTCCGCCGGCACGAGCGGGAGTTCATCGGCTTCGCTCCACACCGGGACGGCGGGTGGGCGCTGGCAGCCGGCGAGGCCGCATACGAAGAGCCCGATACAACCCAGAACGCGTGTGGTCATCGTTGTTCGCCGGCCCGACTGTTCACAGTTCCGCCCAATCTCCGTCAGCCCTCAAGATACGTGAGGTAGATTACGGGATTGTTGCTCCTCCCCGTCCCGAATTCGATGAGTCGAATTCGGGCCTTGCCCTCCTCGATCCGAGGAGGGGCCTGTCGCAATGGCCTGGCGTAGGATACACAACGAGCAGGTCGCCCCGGGCGGTGCCCCCGAGCTGAAGCACGGGGGCTAGTATGCGGCGTCGCTCCGCGACGCCCGAACACAACCTTACCTTAACCCTTAAACCCCAAACCCCTAAATGTCCGCATCCTGCTTCTTCACCAGGAACAGCCCTTCCGCCCCGCTGCTCACGGCGATTACGCCGCTTTTGAAGTACGGGTAGTTGCTCCATGAGCCGCCAAAGCCCGGCATGTCGGGGCCGTAAGGTACGGTGTCGAAGTGGGCCGTTTCGACCGGATTCAGGGGATCCGTGATGTCCAGGATGCGGAGGCCGCCGAGGTAGTTCGACTCGTAAAGCAGATTGCCGCGGATGTACAGGTTGTGGTCGCTGGCCCGCGAGGCGAGGCTGAATTCGCGCACCAGCAGGGGATCTTCCAGTTCCTTGACATCCCAGATGAGCGTGCGCGTGCTGTCCACGTACCCGTACATCTCATCCAGTTCGTCGTTCATGTAGAAGTGCCGATGGTCTTCGGTGAGCCACCCCTGATGGGTGTAGGCGAGGTCCGGATAGTCGACCTGCGCCAGCGTGACCGGGTTCTGCTTATCGGTGACGTCGGCGATGATAAACGACGAGCCGTTCGAGTTGAAGCACACTTCGCGGCCGGAGAATTTCGTATCCGGACCACGGTAGACGACACACTGGGAATCGTGCGTACCGCCGGCTTCAGGCTGGGTAAAGCAGCCGGCGAAGGTGGGCTTCGTCGGGTCCTGGATGTTGATCATGTGAAGCTGGCCGCCGCAGGTCTCGCCGCCGGCACGGTTGCCCACCGCATAGGCAAAGCCGGTCTCTTCGTTGATCGCGATGTTATGGGTACTGTGGACCCCCGTGTAGTGGGCCGTCATCTCGAATTGCACGGGCATGTCGGCAGGCGGGACGTCGCGTAGCTGGCGGAGGTCGAAGATCTGCACGCCATGCGCGCCGGCGCCGTCCGCCACGATGTACGCGTGGTCCTTGTAGACTTTGATATCCCGCCAGGTGCTGCCCGGCGAGCCTTCGGTGCGGAGCAATTCACCGATGTAGACCGGGCGATGGGGGTTGCTGATGTCGACAAACGCCGTCCCGTCGGTCCGGCCCTGGATGACGTATTCCTTTTCGGTTTCGGGGTCGGTCCAGCCCCATACGTCGTTCAGTTTCACGCCACGGTCGGTGGAGATGTCCTTGACGGAGAGCATGGACAGGAGGTCCACCTTGTCGCAGCTAAACAGGCTAGCCCCCCCATCCTTACAGTCGATCTGCCCGTCGGTGATGGATTCCATGCGGGCGAGCGTGGTGGCCAGCATTGACGCCGGCCGCCAGCCGGCGGATTCTTTTTCGAATACGGTGGCCACGCCTTCCTCATAGTCGGCCCGGGGAGATCCCACGACCGCCACGTCGCCGCTGAAACCTACTCCCAAGCCAAAACCTTCGCCCGACCGCTCGTCGACCGCCGCGAGCACGCCGGCCGGCTGCCAATCGCCTGCGCTCATCACGTGCACCGGTCCACCGCCACGGCTGCCCACAACGAGGGCATCACCCGAAACGACGACCCGCCCGCCAAAACCGCCCTGGCTGCCTAGGCCTTCCGCCTGCTCCGTCGCGGGCGCCTTCAGCAGCGCGGCTTCGGTCCAGGCGGCGCCGTCGCCTTCGAACACCCGCACGGCGCCTCCCGCTTCACCCGGCGCGCCGACGAGTACGTGTTCGCCGTGCAGGGCAACGTCATAACCAAACGCTCCTTTTTCCTGGGCAGCCGCGATCTTCCCGTATTCCCACGAGCCGGCGGTGTAGACATACACATCGCCCCGACCGTCTCCCGCGCGCCAGGCGCCCACCACCAGCCGGTCGCCCTCGGCTGCAAGAGCGTAGCCGAACGCATCGCCAGGCAGGACTTCCGCCGGCGTCAGGATCGTTTCTTCAACCCACGCCCCATTCGTCTTGGTGAACACATGGACGGCGCCACTGAAGGCCTCGGCGTCAAACGAGGTGATGTAGAGCCGGCCGTTGGCCATCGCCAGGGCGCTGGTGCGGTTGGCCGCGCGCTCGTTGGCGCCGGCGAACAGGGCGTTTTCCGCGAGGGTCGACGGCTTGATAACACCGGCCGCGTTCCAGGTGCCGGCGGCGTCTTTTTCATACACGTAGGCGGCCCCGAGCCCGGGCGCGCCGATCACGAGCGTGGATCCCTGCACGAGGACCGAGCGGCCGAACACGTCGCCGATGCGGCCGTCCGGCGCACGAAACTCGCCGGCTTCGACCCACTGGCCGGCGGCGTCCTTCGTGTAGCGATAGACCGAACCCGGCAGCTCCTCCCCTTCCGGCCAGCCGACCGGCGCGGACCCGACAAACAGTTCCCCATCCCCAACGGCCGACACCCCGCCGAAGCCTCGGCCCGAGGGCATGGCGCCGGTGTACAGGGTCTGGCCGGCGGCGGAGGCGGCCATCACAAATGAAAGAAGAAGGAGAAGAGGCTTCATGGCTTCAAAAATTAAGGGTGGATAGCTTGCTGGCGTTTCAATATAGGCAATGGCAGTGAAGGACACTACGGAGAGTCACCTTGTCGCTCTCGGTATGCACGCCTTTGTTCACGATCCCATGCCTCAAACTCCTCAAAGGTCTTGAACCGATAGACGCCCCGCCGCAAATGCCGAAGCATCCCCAGCTTCCCCGCCGTTCGCTGCAATCGATCAAAACGATCCCAGTAGTCCGGCGGGTTATTGCCGCCGAGTATCTTGATCTCTTCTTTCATATCACACCGTCTCGGGCTCCGGGTGCTCCCAGGCCCCGCGGTAAGGCCGGCGCAGTTTAAAGGTCGCCTCCGGATCCCCCACCACGGTCCGCGAGGCCGTGTCGTAGACGAGCGGCCGGCCGCCGAGATCCATCGACATGTTGGCCATGATGCAGCTGGCGGAAGAGATGTGGCCCTGCAGGATGTCGGCCACCGGGCGGCCGCCGCCGTCGATGGCGGCGAGGAAGTCGATCATGTGCCGGCGCATCGCCGGCGCGGCGAACAGCTCGATGTCCTTCTCCGTCAGGTCCTCCGGGAACTGCTCGCGCTCGTAGAGGCATTCCTGCCGCACGCGCTCTCCCTGTCCGACAGGGATGAAGTCGTATTGCTGCGGGCTGCCGGCGAGGGTGCCCTTATCCCCGTATATCTTGAACGACCACGGGTAGTCGGGGTCCGCCGGCGTCCCCCAGCTCCGGTGCTGCCAGACGCAATTCAGCTCGCCGTGTTCAAAGACCGCGTGTTGCGTATCGGCCGTGGTGGCTTTGGACGCCTTCTGGACATAAATCCCGCCGGTGGACGAGATCCGGCTCGGCCAGCCGAGGCCCAGGATCCAGCGGACGGCGTCGTACATGTGGACGCACATGTCGCCCATGATCCCGTTGCTGTATTCCATCATCGCCCGCCACCAGCCGCGGTGCGGCAGGCCGTCGTACGGGCGCAGCGGCGCGGGGCCGGCCCACATCTCGTAGTCAAGGAAATCGGGCACGGGCTCGAGTTCGGGCGACCGGTTCGCGCGCATGTGGTAATAACAGCACATCTCGACGTGCGAGACCTCCCCGAGCAGGCCCGAATCCACATACCGCTCCTTCGCCTCGATCAGGTGGGGCGTGCTGCGGCGCTGGGTGCCCACCTGCACGACCTTGTTGTACTTACGCGCCGCGGCCAGCATCGCCTCGCCCTCGATGACGTCCACGCTGACGGGTTTCTGGACGAAGACGTGGGCGCCGGCCTTGATCGCGTCGATCGTCGGGAGCGCATGCCAGTGGTCTGGCGTGCCGACGATCACGATGTCAAACTCGTGCTGCGCCAGCATCGTCCGGTAGTCCCCGTACGTCTGCGGCGTCTTACCGGATTTCTGGCGCTTCGCGATGAGGCCGGCGGCCTCGGAAAGCTGGTTCTTGTCCGGATCGCAGATCGACACCACGTCGATCTCGCTCACCTGCATAAGCCGAAAGAGGTCGCTCTTCCCGTACCACCCCGTCCCGATGAGCCCCACCCGACGCGGCGCCAGCGGGTAGATGGCGTCCAGCCCGCCGGCGCCCAGCATGGAGTAGGCGAGGGACGCGGAGGCGGTCTGGAGAAAACGGCGTCGGTTGATGTGGAAGGATTTCATGGCGGGGTTATGATAGCGGGTTACAGCAGCACAAAAGGTCACGGCCGGCGATGCGGTTAACAAGGACCATTCACACCTCGTCTTCCCCAACTTGATTGGGGATCCATCCGTGCATCGACTCGGCCTAAAGTAAGAAAACACCAGCGAAGATACCGCACGCACCACGATACGTCCAGGGGTAGGCAGGGTACGCAAAGGCTCCGCTTTGCGTCTAAAGGGATAAGGGGCCGTCCGTCACGGATGCCCGACATTCCATGGTCCGAGTTATGGCAAGAGGATATGTTTATCTATTGGCGAGCAAACCCCATGGCACGCTGTATCTCGGTGCGACGAACAATCTCGCAAGACGGATTTCCCAACATCGATCTCCGTTGAATGCCGGCTTCTCGGCACGATACCACGTGCACAACCTGGTCTGGTACGAGGAGTTTGACGATTTTCGCGATGCCATTGACCGTGAAAAACAGCTCAAAAAGTGGTATCGCAGGTGGAAAATTGACCTGATTGTACAGGTAAACCCACGCTGGATCGACCTGTCGAAGGACTTATTGTAGGGCCGAACGAGGAAGCCTCCTACAGCTTCTTCATACCCCTCCCAGCCCGTCTTACCCATCGTGATTGGGTACCCATACGAGTCCGCCGGCTGGTGATGCCTCCCTACTCGCGCACGAGGCCACTTTCTGCTTACTTCAGCACCTGCTTGGATTCCCGCGTGCGCGGGAAGGACGAGGAGGGTATATCAGACTACCCCACCGAACTCACGACATACCCGCCCGACTTCTGGTCGCGCTCCAGCTTGACGATGTTGTACTTGGCGGCTTCCTCCAGCAGCTCGCTGAAGGTGCGATAGCCATAGTGGGACTCGGTGAACCCCGGTTTTCGCCTCTTGAGGGTCTGTTTGATCATCGACCCCCAGATCTTTTCCTGCTCGCCGCGCTCCTCGACCAGCGCATCGTACGTCTCCAGGAGGAGGTCCATCGCTTCCTGCTTCGACTCATCGAGCACCGGCTCGGGCTTCGCCTTTGTGCCTCTGGTGGCTGTCTTCCGGGCTTTTGTTTCGGCGCGGGACTTGGTCCGCCGGCCGTCGCGCTGCACGAGGTCGTCGTAGAAAATGAACTCATCGCAGTTCGCCGTGAGGAGGTCGGACGTCGAGTGCCGCACCCCCACCCCGATCACCATCTTGTTGTTCTCGCGCAGCTTGCTGACGAGCGGCGAGAAGTCCGAGTCCCCGCTGATGATGACGAACGTGTCGACATGCTCCTTCGTGTAGCAGAGATCCAGCGCGTCGACGACCATCCGGATGTCGGCGGAGTTCTTTCCGGACTGGCGCACGTGCGGGATCTCGATCAGCTCGAACGACGCCTCGTGCATCGCCCCCTTGAAATCCTTGTACCGCGCCCAGTCGCAGTAGGCCTTTTTGACGACGATATTGCCCTTGAGCAAGAGGCGCTCGAGCACCTTCACGATATCGAACTGGTCCTTATCCGCCTCGCGGACGCCGATAGCCACGTTCTCGAAATCGCAGAACACGGCCATGATTTTGGTTTCGTCGGAAACGGGCATAGGGGATTGGATACAATCAAATGACTACAAAACCACTAAATGCGGGAAGCGTGGATACGCAAAACATGGCGTCTCCAGGACATACCCATTCGATATCCGCCTTCACATCACGGCCACAACCACCCGAAGATGCCGGCCGTCAGCAACCCATAGATGAACGCGTCGAGGAGGGCCTTGCCGGTGGAGCTCCATTTCTTTTTAAACCAGATCGACATCGGCACCGCACCGAATCCATAGCTGGCGAATGTCACGACGCCAACAACGCGAAACACGGCCAGGTAATCCGAGCCGGCACCCAGCGTCCGGCTCGCCAGATACGCGGCAAACAGGCTGACGACCACACAGAACGCAAACCACTGGACGAAGGTGCTCCCCATCGCGAACGGGCCGTTGGGTAGTACAGTCGCGAGCATTACCGGCCCCTCCTCCAGCTTTTTGGCGAACTCGGGGCTGGAGCGTTCCGCGGGGGTCGTGGCGTGGGGAATCATGTAGTCGCCCGGCGGCAGGGACACCCCGCGCAGACCGGCCCGAAACTGCGCCTCAGAAGGCAGAGCGGGGTAGTCGGAGTCGTGGTATTTCAGGAACATGTGGACGATGGAGCTTGCAACAAACACCGCCACGGCCGAAAGCAGGATGGGAAGCCAGAGAGCAGCCAGGGAGACCATACCGATACCTCGAGAAGCGTGCGTGGAAGAAAGGAGGAATGCACTCCGCCCAAAGTAGCGCGGACATGGGAAACTGGCAACTGCCAGGGAATCCCCCCGCGACGCGACCCATCCTGTCCACCCGTCCATCTTGTCCACATGAACGAAGGCTCACATTCGAGTACGATTTCGGATAAGGGAGGCAGGCGCCTCCCGTCAATACGAGACAACAAAGGGACGGGTGAGGAAGTGGCCCCCGGCCTCCAGCCGGCCGATGTACAGCCCGCCAGGAAGGGACGCGGCATCGAACGCGGCCGTGTGGCGCCCCGGCGCCAGGGTAGTGTTCACCAGCACGGCGACAGGCCGGCCGAGCACGTCGTACACCGTCAGCCGGACGTACGCCGGCGCCTCCAGGGTAAACGCGATCGACGCCTCTTGCCGAACCGGGTTCGGGAAGACCTGATCGAGCGCCATGCCGTCGAGGCCCGCGCGGTCTTCGATGGCGGTATCCTCCCGAGGCGTAAAGCCAAACGTGTGGTCGGCCGTGTTCACCCTCACCGTGCCGATCTCCGTCTCGCGCACAACCTCCGGCAGCGCCACGACGGCCTCGCTCAGAAACGCGACGCCAGGCTCGACCGCCGGCCGCGCTCGATACGGCACCAGGGCATCCGCCGAGGCAAACGAAGGCTCGCCCCATCCAGTCGCCGTATGGCCATCGATCAGGGCGGCGTGCCACGCGTAGTGAAACCGGGCCTCGTCGTAGGCGGCGCCCGGCGTGGTGACCGAGAGCACCTCGATCCCGAATGACTGGCGGTACAGGTCGATTTTATCGGCCTTCTCTCGCCAGAAAGCCCCGTCGACAAACGCGCCCTCCTGGACCATGAAGCTCTCGGAAAAATAGAAGTCGCCGGCCTGCAGCGCCGCGCGCGTCTCGCGGGGGTTGTAGGTGGCATCCGCCGTACGGGCGAACGCATGGTCGGGGTCCCAGGCATTTACAATAACGGTTAACGGCAGGGCGTGGGCGAAGCCGACGGCGTCGTTCTGGCGGTCGCGCGTCACGCCGAAGTCATAGCCAAAATCGTCCAGGAAGATGCCGTCCGCCCCGATGTCGGACCACCAGAGCATGCGGAGTTTGTATTCCGTAGCCGTCAGGTTCTGGGTGGTCACGCCCAGGTCGACATATCCAAACACCCGCGTATTGGCCATCTCCGGGTGTGCGATGATCGCCACCGTGTTGGCATAGTCGGGATGGGTGTCGATCTGGAGCCCATCCCCCAGAATCACGTAATCGTATTGCCCGAGTGCGGCCGCAGCCTGGCCGATGGTCGTCGCCCCGTTGATGACCGACGGCCAGGCGTAATACACCAGCAGCTCCCCCGGGCGGACGGAGGCCGGATCACCGTCCTGGGCCTTCACCACTGGCGACATCCCCATCCACACAAAAAACAGCACCATTGAGAGGCGAATAAAGACGTAGATCATACGGAGAGAACCTGTAGAGGTGGTAATCGACGTATCTGCCACTCGTAACGAAGGGCGTGCCAGCCTGACGCCGGCTGCATCTTATACCCGTCCATCGAGTACCTTCGTGCTTCCACCAGAACCGTTCACCGGACCGCCCTTTCGCCCATGATGCGTTTTCGCACCCTCGTTTCTGTCGTCGGCCTCCTGCTCCTCGCCGGCGCGCAGCCACTCCTGGCACAGCCCGGATACCAGACAGACTTCCCCATCGAGGAGTTCGCGGCCCGCCGGCACTCCATCATGGACAGCATCGGAACCGGAGCCCTCGCACTCCTCCAGGGCCAGGCCGCCGTCGAGGGCTTTTATGTCTTCCGCCAGACGAACGACTTCTATTACCTCACCGGGCTCGAAGTCCCCCACGCCTACCTGCTGATCGACGGCACGAGCCGGCAATCGACCCTCTACCTCGCCCACCGCAACGCCGGCCGCGAGCGGAACGAGGGCAAGGTCTACTCGGCCGAAGACGCCGACGAGGTCAAAAGGCTCACCGGGGTCGACCGTGTCGAGCCCATCGAAGCCCTCATGCGGGACTTCATCTGGTCGTACCTCGTCCGCCTCCCCAACCCGATCCTTTTCACCCCTTTCAGCCCGGCCGAAGGTCAGTACGAGAGCCGCGACGAGATCCTTGGCGGGGTCGCGGCCCATCTGGCGGATCCGTGGGACGGCGCGAGCAACCGCACGACGCGCTTCGTCCAGCTCCTTCGCGACCGCTACCCGCAGCTGGCCCTGCACGACCTCTCGCCGGCGCTCGACGCCATGCGCCTCGTCAAAAGCAACCGGGAAATCGACCTCATCCGCACCGCCAGCGAACTCGCCGGCCTGGGCATCATGGAAGCCATCCGATCCACCGCGCCAGGTGTGATGGAATACCAGATCGATGCCGCCGCGAACGTCGTCTTTTCGATGAACGGCGCCCGCAGCGAGGGCTACCGGTCCATCACCGCCGGCGGAAAAAACGCCTGGATGGGGCACTATTTCCACAACAGCGCCCCACTCGTCGCCGGGGACCTCGTGCTGATGGATGTGGCGCCGGACTACCGTTACTACACGTCGGACGTCGCCCGGATGTGGCCCGTCAACGGGACCTACTCAAAGGATCAGCGGGATATGTACGGCTTCATCATCGCCTATCGGAATGCCCTCCTGAAGCACATCCGCCCCGGGGTGACGCCGGCGCAGGTGATGGACGAGGCCGCCGCCGACATGCGGCCGGTGCTGGACCGCATCGCGTTCTCAAAACCCATCTACCGGACCGCCTGCGAAAAAGCCCTCGCGTTCCGCGGCCACCTCTCCCACCCCGTCGGCATGGCCGTCCACGATGTCGGCGTCTACCGCAACCAGACCCTCAAGCCGGGCATGGTCTTCTCCATCGACCCGATGATCTGGGTGGATGAGGAGACGCTGTACATCCGCATGGAAGATGTGGTTGTCGTCACCGAAACAGGCGTCGAGAACCTGTCCGACAATATCCCCGCGGAGATGGATGAACTCGAAGCGTTGATCCGGGAGGAAGGGATTGTCCAGCTTCGGCCGGCGGTGTTTCGATGACCGTTTCTATCCAAAGCAGGCGAGGCAAAGCTATCCTTTTAGCCCTGCCCCGCCTGTTTTCTGCGGCCTCCCGGCGCTCTACGCACCTGGGCTGTTCTTATTTGCCGGACATCCCGCGCCGCGAGGTTCCGTCCCCCTTATCCGGGCCAGACTTCGCGTTCGCATCTTCCGTGGTGACCAAATCCGGTGCAGGCGCGGATGCCGCGAGGGCGGAAGGCCACTTCAGGATGTCTCCCACATAAACGCTCCGATCCGTCGTGGACGCGGGTGCCCCTTGTATGCCAGGACGCGAAACCTCGATAATCGCCTGCTGTACCTGATACGGCGAGGCGTTCGGGAAACGCGTCAGGTATAGGGCCGCGGCGCCGGCGACAAAAGGCGCAGCCTGCGAGGTGCCCGCCTGAATGGCAAGAAACTTCTTGTTCGTGATCGACAGCGACACAATGAACTCTCCTGGCGCAAGGAGATCGACCGCCGGGCCATAATTCGAGAAAGAAGAGAAAGTACTCGCTTCGTTGAACGCGCCCACCGTGATCGCGTCCCGGACGTGGGCCGGCGAATAGGTCGAGGCATCCTTCGCGTTGTTGCCGGCGGCCACAACATACACCACTCCATCCCGAATCGAGCGCTCGATCGCCTCGTCGAGCGCGTTGTAGCCGGTCGTGCCGATATCCGCGCCAAGGCTCATGTTGACGACGATCGGCATGGCGGGGTGGGCGTGCTTCACTTCGGTGACATATTCGATGGCCGCCAGCACCGTTGTGATATCGGTGCGACCGTCGTTGCCAAGCACCTTGATATTGTGCAGCGCCACATTGGGGGCAACCCCTGCGATGCCGTCCCGGTCGTCGATCGCCCCGATGATGCCGGCGACATGTGTGCCATGCCCGGTGCGGTCTTCGGCGCCCGTGGCGCTCTTTACCGACTGCCCGCTCGCCACGGCGGTCCATTCGGCGTCCCAGTACGTCGACCAGTAGTCCTCGTATTCCAACCAGTACGTGCTGATCACATCCGCCCAGTTTGCATCGATATTGCCACGATAGAGCTTCGAGAAGTCGATAGATTCGACCACATTCACATCGTCGTGGGTGATGCCCGAATCGAATACGTAAACGTGCACCATCGCGTTGCCGGCGTCGCTCGTGGCTTCTCGCGCCCCGACCCGCTGTACGCCCCAGCTGACGTACTGCGTGTTGCTTACCGCATCGCGCGACGCGACATCCGGGCCGTCGAGGACGATGTCCGGCTCGACCCACGCCAGGTCGGGGTCATTCTCCACGAAGCCGATAAAACTATCGAGCGAATCGGCATCGAGCTGAACGGTGATGGCGGACAGCGCGTCGTCCGTCTCCACTTTCGGGTGGATGCTGTCACCGTATCGTGTAAGCATCCGCTTGGTCACCGCGTATTTGTCCATGACGCGGCGTGTTACGCCGTCTGCCTCGTAGGCGTCGAAGCCGACGACCAGATTCACCGCGTCGTCTCCTACTTTGCCGGCGCCGGTGCGGGACACTTCCAGCAACGCCGCATGGCGCAATTTGGAGGCCGCGCCAGCCGGCATGGACTCGGTGGACAGGGGGTCGCCCGATTGTGCCTCGCCCAACCCATCGCTCGACAGTGCATCGCAACCCTGCAAGAGGGCTGGACTTAATAGGAGGCAGCCAGCAAGGGCGAGCGTGATTGCCCTGTCACGGGTCGTTCTACTCATTCTTACTTTTGACATGTCTTCATCTGTACAATGTGTGAGAAAACCTCCTAACGGCTAGAGCACGCTCGCGTCGAGCAGTCTATAGGTCACTGCGGTCTTGCCCTTACCAGTGGTGATTAGTTTCGTAGCCGACTGTAGGGTTCTAACGACATCCCCAACCGTCGCGTTGGGATACGTAGACATGTAGAGTGCAATGGCGCCCGAAACGAGAGGAGCCGCCATGGAAGTCCCGTTCATTTCGACAGCGAAATTGTACCCATCGAAAGGCGACAACGAGTACACGCTCACGCCGGTGGCGTAAAAGTCCACTCCGGCTCCAAAATTGGAGAACGAGGCGCGTGCAAACGTCGTGTTATTTGTCGAAGCACCCACCGTGATAGCCTGAAGCACATGCGCCGGCGTAACCGTCGAAACGTCGATGGCCTGGTTGCCGGCGGCGATCACCACGATCACCCCCTGGTTGATGGCCGCGACAATCGCGTCGTCCAGCGCATTGTATTCGGTCGTACCGATGTTGGCGCCAAGGCTCAGGTTGACGATATAGGGCATTGACGGATTGAGTCGTTTACGGGCAATGATGACATCCAACGCCGCGATAACACCCGACATCTCGCCCTGCCCCTGGTCGTTGAGCACCTTAAAATCGTGCAGGCGAGCGCCGGGCGCCATGCCGACGACGTGGTCGGCATCGTCGATGGCCGCCGCGATGCCAGCAACATGGGTCCCGTGCCCCACGTTGTCCGAATAGGCCTGCATCGTCTCGCTGTACCGATCGAGTATGCCGGTCATATCGAGCTCGGCATTGGCCGCCGTGAAGTCGACGCGTTCAACGACGGTGACGTCCGGATGGTCGATGCCCGTATCGAGGATATAGAGGTCTACATTCACCGTACCCGAGCCGTTACCTGGCCGGGTCGACGACCGGTCGCCGCCCACAAACGGAAGGCTCGACACCAGGATTTGTTTTTTCTGCACCGGTAAAAAGGAACCAGACGAGGGCATGTTAAACTTGATGTCCGGCTCCATCCAGGCGATATCGTTGTCGAGCTCGATGATCGCCAGCAGGCGGTCCAGCTTATCGGCGTCGATGTGCATTGAGAAACCATAAACCGAATTTTTCAGGATGCGTTTGATGAGCACGCCAGGTTCCTGGCTGTACCGATCGAGGACGCCCTGAGGACTCAGCACCGTTGTTGAAAACCCGACGATGAACTCGTTGGAGGTAGCAAGTTCGGCGTAACGGTCCAGGACCTTGCCGGCGCTTGTCGTTCCCACGAGGTGGGCGTGGCGCATCTTACTCGTCGCGCCGGTTTCCGAAACGGGCGATTCAGGTTCGTTGGCGCTCGTCACGCTGTCACATCCCTGTAGCAGGGCGGGGCTGCAGAAAAGCATGGCCACAATGGCGAGGGTAATCCACTTGCTAGTGGAGAAGGGGGGGGTTGTCATGGAAGCTAACCGGGTTGTTGGGTAGTGTTGCAGGACCAGACCCACCCTGTAACGGAGTCGATACTTGGCGGGTAGGAACGAACTTCAACGTCATAGGGCTGGTGGTGAGCGACCATAGACAAGGAGCCTGCCATAACGAAATCCGCCCTTTTAAGCCGTTTCGGGTCAGCAAGACCGTAACAAATCGAAACGCGGGTTTCGAATCGTAACGCGTGTGGGCCGTTGGTAGGAGACCTTCCAGATTCCATGCGCGTTAGATCGGACGTTTGCGAACGGAACCCGATCGTATCGACGCGCGAACCTCAATAAACTGGCATTACCTGCTTGGAACTCGGCATCTACACCTTCGCGGAAGCCACCCCGGACCCCCGCACCGGGATCACCGTCAGCCCCGAGCGGCGGCTGAAGGACCTTATCGAGGAGATCGAACTCGCCGACGCGGTCGGACTCGATGTGTTCGGCGTCGGGGAGCACCACCGGCCGGATTACACGGTGTCGGCGCCGGCGGTGGTCCTGGGCGCCGCGGCCATGCGCACGAAACGCATCCGGCTCACCAGCGCCGTCTCCGTCCTCAGCTCGGACGACCCGGTGCGGGTGTTCCAGCAGTTCGCCACGGTCGACCTCCTCTCCGGCGGCCGCGCCGAGATCATGGCCGGCCGCGGGTCGTTCATCGAGTCCTTCCCGCTCTTCGGGTATAACCTGAACGACTATGACGCGCTCTTCATGGAGAAGCTCGAACTCCTGCTCCAGCTGAGAGAATCCGAACACGTCTACTCGAAGGGTACGTTACGGCCGGCGCTCACAGGCCAGGGCGTCTACCCCCGACCCGTCCAGAACCCGATCCCGGTGTGGATCGCCGTCGGCGGCACGCCACAATCCGTCATCCGCGCCGGCGTGCTCGGCCTCCCGCTGGCCATCGCCATCATCGGCGGGCAGCCGGCGAGGTTCGCCCCGCTGGCCGACCTCTACCGCCGCGCCGCCGCCGAGGCCGGCCACGACCCCGCCTCCCTCCAGCTCAGCATCAACTCCCACGGCTTCATCGCCGATACCGATCAGCTGGCCGCCGATCAATCCTTCCCCTTCTTCTCCGAGGTCATGAGCCGCATCGGCCGCGAGCGCGGCTGGGCGCCCACCACCCGGGCCGACTTCGACACACAGATCGGCCCCACCGGGGCGCTCCTCGTCGGCAGCCCGCAACGGGTGATCGATAAGATCCTCTACGAACATTCCCTCTTCGGGATGACGCGCTTCCTCATCCAGTTCAGCGTCGGCACCCTACCGCACGACCAGATCATGCGGTCCATCGAGCTGTTCGGGACGGTCGTGGCGCCGGCGGTCCGGAATGCGCTGGCTGATGGGTGATAGTCGATGGTTGATCGTCAATGGTTGATCGTCAATGGTTGATGATTGATGATCTCTACTAATGCGAATCAGGAGTTGAGGCCGTATCAAATGAATTAATCTGACTGGCATTCCCCCTTTCCTCGTCTTCCCCCGGTCAAAGCCGGGGGCAGGCTCCCAACTTGATTGGGGATCCATAGGCGGCTGATCGCATGCAGCCGGGCCTTATGGAGGCTGCAGGAAGACAG
>JAWXAX010000155.1 GCA_034439735.1 Rhodothermales bacterium
ATGACGATGCCCTGGATTGTAGAAATCTCAACAGTTTGTGAACCCTTAACCTGAAACCACTCACGATAATCCGACAGGATTTACGTGAATGTACTTAGAATCCAACGACGTTGGCGTGATCGTGGGCTACGTGGTCTCTATCGCGGTAAACTGGGAGGTGCAACAAGTGGGGTCCAAGCCCTATCCAATCGACGTTACCAGCGAAACCAATCCGGGTACTGGCATGAAACGCGATCAAGCCTATCATTCGGATCCCGAGAGCCCTGCGGATCGCCTGGACTGGAAAGATCCATCGTGCTGATCAGCACCCTCTGCGCGACACAGACGAGAGCGAATAGATTATGAAATCAGGGCTCATAATTGCCCAGGAAGCCAGGCTGCAGCCGATTGCGGAGATCGCGGCCAGGGCTGGAATCCAGCCCGAGGAGCTCGAAGCATCGGGCCCGTACCGCGGCAAGATCCATCTGTCGGTGCTCGAACGCTTGAAAGGGCAGCCGAACGGCAAGCTCGTGATTGTGACGGCCATTACGCCGACCAAAGCGGGTGAGGGCAAGACCACGACGGGTGTCGCGCTGACGATGGGCCTCGGCAAGATAAACAAGAGGGTCGTGCTGTGCCTGCGTGAGCCCTCGATGGGCCCCGTCTTCGGCATGAAGGGCGGGGGCACGGGAGGCGGCTACGCCCAGATTGGCCCAATGGAGGACATCAACCTCCACTTCAATGGCGACTTCCATGCCGTGACCGCGGCGCACAACCTGCTGGCGGCCGCGCTCGACGCTTCGATCTTCAACGGCAACCCGCTGAACATCGACCCCGGCACGATCACCTGGCCGCGCGCGGTCGACATGAACGACCGCGAACTGCGCTACGGCGTGGTGGGCCTGGGCGGCAAGGCGCACGGCGTACCCCGCGAGCACCAGTTTGTGATCACGGCGGCCTCGGAAGTGATGGCCGTGTTTGCACTGTCGAGCGACCTGCACGACCTGCGCAAGCGTCTCGGCCGCATCGTCGTGGCGTCCACTTACTCGGGTGAGCCCGTTACGGCCGAGATGCTTAAGGTGGCCGGCGCGATGACGGTCGTCATGAAAGACGCCGTCAAGCCGAACCTCGTGCAGACCCTCGAGGGCCAGCCGGCACTGGTCCACGCCGGTCCGTTCGGCAACATCGCCCACGGCTCCAACTCGATCGTGGCGGATCGCCTCGCGCTGAAGATCGCTGACTACGTGGTGACCGAGGCCGGGTTTGCCAGCGACCTCGGCTTCCAGAAGTTCTGCGACATCGTGTGCCGCTTCGGCGGGTTCTCTCCCAGCGCCGCGGTACTCGTGACTACGGTGCGCGCTATCAAGTCGCACGGCGGCAAGGCCGTTCAGGACCTCGGCGCCGAGGATCAGGACGCGCTGCGCCGGGGTGCCGAAAACCTGGCCGCCCACGTGCAGATCGTCAAGACGTACGGAGTGCCGTGCGTGGTGGCTATCAACGGGTTCCCAACGGACACCTTAGCCGAGACCGCGCTCATGCGCGAACTGGCGCTCGAGGCCGGGGCCGAGACGGTTGTCGTCCACACCGGGTTCTCTGACGGCGGCTGCGGTTCGATGGAACTGGCCAAAGCCGTGGTGACGGCTTGCGAAAAGCCGAACACGTTCAAGCAGCTTACGCCCGATGGCACACCCATCGTGCAGCAAATCGAGGCGATCGCGACCAAGGTGTACGGCGCGGCCGGCATCGAGCTGGATGCGGCGGCCAAGAAAGACCTCGAGCGGATGGAGAAGCTGGGCCTCGGCACGGCGCCCGTGTGCATCGCCAAGACGGAGATGTCCCTGTCGCACGATGCCACGCTGCGCAATCGGCCCATGGGTTTCACGCTGCCGGTGCGCGGCTTCGTGCCCAGCTCGGGCGCGGGCTTCGTCGTCGCGCTGTGTGGCGAGATCCAGCGCATGCCGGGCCTGGGCAAGACGCCGGCCTTTCAGAACATTGACATCGACGAGAGGGGTAACACAGTCGGCCTGTTTTAGTCGCGAACTATCGTCACACCGACACGCCGGGCTTGTTCGATGAGGACGGGGTTGAGCAATGAGCATCAAACGACTCAGCGAAACCCCATGAAGCAAGACCTACCTGCCAGCGAGCAATCGGCCCTTCTCTACGGCCCTGCGACGCGCACAACGAGCGCGCACTGATTCGATCCGACCCCGGAGACGCAGTGGGAGACGGGGCGATTTCACGGGGCTGGTTGCCGGCGGGAATCAGGACCTATGGCAGGCGAACGGAGTAAGCCTTTCGGTCTACGTGACTTGATTTAGTCTCATAACCGAGGTTACACTGCAACCGGGCGTCCAGGTTTATGTCACTAGTAACGCCCTTTTTTATCGTTTTTTGCCCTGATAACAGGCTGATCTGGTCTTATTAGGACAATTCGCCCGATTATCAGCCCTGATTATCAGCCCTTATAATCAATGGTGATGCGGCATGGTTGTCGAGCATGTAGCCGTATGACGAGTAGTACGTAACAGTAGTACGTAACAGAGAGGAAACAACGTGAGCACACTGGAACAGGACTACGCAGCGGGGCTCTTTGAGAATTGTGATCCCCCTTGCCTATCGCTCTATCAGCCGACGCATCGGCACCATCCAGACAATCAGCAAGATCCGGTCCGGTTCGGGAACCTCGTGAAGGCGCTGGAGGAGTCGCTCCTGCAACGTTTCCCGAAGGACGAGATCCGGCCATTGATGGAACCGTTCCTGGCATTGGCTGACGACCGCGACTTCTGGAATCACACCCTCGACGGCCTGGCAGTCCTGGGTGCAAAGGGCATGTTCCGGGTTTACAAGCTCCAGCGGCCCGTCGCCGAATTGGCTGTCGTGGCGGATAGCTTCCACATCAAACCCCTGATGCGCATCCTTCAGTCAGCCGACCGTTATCACGTTCTCGGCTTGAACCGAAAGGCGATCATGTTCTTCGAGGGTAACCGTGATGGTTTGGACGAGATCGAACCGGCCGAAGGTGTCCCGCGGACGATCACCGAGGCGCTTGGAGAAGAATTGACCGAGCCACACCAGACCGTCGCCTCATACGGAGGGTCAGGTGGCGAGCACTTGCCGATGCATCACGGCCACGGCGGGAAAGAGTCTGAGGTGGACATCGACGCGGAACGCTTTTTCCGCGCCGTCGACCGGGCGGTCCTGGAGCACCACTCTCGGCCATCGGGCTTGCCGCTCTGCCTGGCGGCACTGCCGGACAATCATCATATCTTTCACAGAGTCAGCGCGAACCCGTTCTTGATAAAAGAGAGCATCGACATCCACCCGGATGCTCTATCGTCCATCGACGAACTCCGCCAGCGCGCTTGGCAGGTCTTCGAGCCTCGCTATCTGGCGCGGTTGGCTGCACTGGTCGAACAGTTCGGCAACGCAAGGTCCGCGGGGCTCGGTGACGACGATCTAGCACAGGTCGCCAAGGCGGTCGTGGCCGGGAGGGTCACCACATTGCTGATCGAAGGTCGCCGCGAAATTCCCGGCCGGATCAATGCCTCGACCGGCGACATCGAGTTTGACGACTTGACACACCCAGAGGTTGACGACGTACTCGACGACCTGGGAATGTTGGCGCTGAAGATGGGCGGACAAGTCGTTATCGTCTCCACCGAACGGATGCCGACGAAGACCGGAATCGCTGCGATTTACCGGTATTGAATCGCCGTTACGCTAATTACAGGAGAACAGACTCATGCAGATTCTGATCAACACTGATCGCAATCTCGAGGGTAACGACCAGCTGGTTCAACGGGTGGAGGCGGTTCACCTCCCGCTGCATGGTAACCCTAACATTTACCCTGACACTCGGGAAAACGACTAGCCGTCCGCGCGCCACATCGACTAGCCGTCCGCGCGCCACATCGACTAGCCGTCCGCGCGCCACATCGACTTGCCGTCCGCGCGCCACATATCGAGCCTCCAGAAACAAAAATCGGCCTTCCTGCAAGCAAGAAAGCCGATGTTACCAGTGTGCCCAAGAATGGACTCGAACCATCACGACCTTGCGGCCACTACGCCCTGAACGTAGCGCGTCTACCAATTCCGCCACTTGGGCTGCTTAAACGGGGCGCCATTCTGCAAACGAATCAGCGCCTCGCGTAACAGTTTCGCTCATACGCACGACCCCGGGACGGGATTCCACGCCGGCCATAAAAAACCAGCCCGCTCGCCCTCATCCGACTCGCAGCTCTATTTTCCAATCCTTAATCTCCCATTTTTAATCCTTTCTACCCATGCGTTCCGCGCTCCTACTCGCCCTACTGCTCGCGACCGCCACCGCCGACGCCCAGCCTCGCCGGCCCGTCCCCTACCCGGTCATCCCCTCCCCGCAGTTCCAGCAGGGCCTCGCCGCCGGCACCCGCACCGAAACCGGACGCCCCGGCGACGCCTACTGGGTGAATGGCGCGGACTATACGATCGCCGCCACGATCGACCCCGCCACCCGCCGGCTCCGCGGGACCTCCTCCGTCCGCTACCGCAACAACGCCCCCGACGGACTCGCCGAGGTCTACGTCCACCTCCACCAGAACCTCCACGCACCCGGCGCCATCCGCAACAGGCCGCAGAAACTCACCGACGGCATGCCGGTCTCGCTCGTCCGCGTCAACGGGGCCGACATGACGGTTTCCGAAGGCGCCCTCCGCGGCCCGGGCTACCGCATTCAGGGCACCGTCATGCAGATCCGCCTGGCCGAGCCTATCCCCGCCGGCGGCGAGGCGGCGCTCGAGTTCGCGTGGGACTTCGAGGTCCCGGAAGCCGGCGCCCCGCGCATCGGCACCGACGGCGAGATCTACTTTGTGGGCTACTGGTTTCCCCAGATCGCGGTCTACGACGACGTCAACGGCTGGAAGGCCGATCCGTACATGGGGAACGGAGAGTTTTATGCCGACTGGGGGGCGTTCGACGTTCGCATCACGCTCCCCGAAGGCTGGGTGCTGAATGCCACCGGCACCCTCCAGAATCCCGAGGAAGTGCTCTCCGCCCAGACCATCGAGCGCCTCGCTCGCGCGGCCCGTACGGATTCGATCGTCCCCGTCGTCACCGAGGCCGACCGCCGCGCCGGCGTGTCCACGGCCGACAGTCCGAACGACCTGCTTACCTGGCACTTCACGGCCGACCAGGTGCGCGACTTCGCCTTCGGCGCCTCGACCTCCTACCTCTGGGACGCCACTTCTGCCAGCACAGGCGGTCCGGAGCGAAGCCTCATCCACGCGTTTTACCGCCCCGGCCTCCCTACGTGGACGCGCGCCGCCGAATACGCGAAGTTCTCGATCGAGTATCTCTCTAAGATGTTTTTCCCCTACCCGTACGCGCACATGACGACCGTCGAAGGCGTGATCGGCGGCGGGATGGAGTTTCCGATGATGACCCACATCGGCGGGGCGCGCACGGACCGGTCGCTGTTCGGCGTCACGTTCCATGAAATCGGGCACATGTGGTTTCCAATGGTTGTCGGGCAGGACGAGAAGGCGTTCACCTGGATGGACGAAGGCCTGACGTCCTTCAACACCAACGAGGCCGCGCGCGAATTCTGGAACGACGACACGGTCTGGGCCCCCGAGGGCGGCTACTACCGGATCGCCGGCACCGGCCGCGAGGTCGAATCCATGCGCCATGCGGACGAATACCCGCCCAACTCGCCGGCCCGCGGTATCGCCTCCTACGGCAAACCCGCCATCGCCCTCCATGCCCTCCGCGGCCTCGTCGGCCAAGAGGCGTTTACGATGGCCTATCGGGAATACGCCCACCGATGGATGTGGAAACATCCGCAGCCGTACGATCTCTTCAACACGTTCGAAGATGTGCTAGGCATGGACCTCGACTGGTTCTGGACGCCTCTCTTCTTCGAAACCTGGACGCTCGACCACGCCATCCTGTCCGTCGAATCCACCGACGAAGCCGTCCGCGTCACCGTCGAGGATCGCGGCCTCACCCCGATGCCGCTGCCTGTCCGCGTCACCTACGCCGACGGCCGCACGGCCGACCAGATCGTCCCGGTCGAGACCTGGCTCGCCGGCGAGCGCCAGGCGGTGTTAACCTTCGACGCCGGCACGGTCGTCCGCGTGGATATCGACCCCGATCAGTATCTACCCGATGTCGACCGGGTCAATAACGGATGGGCAAACCCCTGACAGCCATCGTGGAGGAAGGCCTGGCAATCAACGTCATCACTACGATGCGCGGCGGCGCCCTCCAGCCCACCTCTCGTCCCGGCTAGCGCGCGACCTGTTACGTGACCGTGCCGGAGAACGTGGAAGCCACGATTCGAGTAGCTTGAGTGAAGATTGGCCCCAGGCGGGCGCCGGCGTATTTTTTTGCCCCGGGCCGGAAACCCCGCTGGCGGGAATCCGGTTTACACGCCTCAATCGATTCCTCGGTAGCTCAATGGCAGAGCATTCGGCTGTTAACCGAAGGGTTGTAGGTTCAAATCCTACCCGGGGAGCCAGAAGCCCGGCTTGCGCACACGCAGGCCGGGTTTTTTTGTCGGTAAACGCCGATCTCGAAAACCGACGCCAGACGAGTGCGTAAAGGAAAGACTTCACTCGATCAGGAATCGGACATGACCATCTCTATTCAGATGCCAGAAGACGTGGTGACACGACTCCGAGCCGGCTGGGGGGATCTTTCGCTCCGTGCTCTGGAAGCACTCGCCGTCGAAGCCTATCGCGACGAACTCCTCACCAGCGCCGAGGTCGGGCAACTCCTCGGTCATACGTCACGATGGGAAACCGAGGCCTTCCTACATGCCCGCCGAGCCTACCTCTCCTACGATGAGGCCGATGCCGGTAGCGACCGCGAACGATTGCGTGATACTCGGCGCCCATGACGGTGGTCTCGGACACTTCGCCTTTGAACTACCTGGTTCAGATCGGGGCCATCGAGATTCTCTTCCAACTTTTTGAATCCATAAACATCCCCGGGGCTGTTCGAGACGAGTTGCTCGCTATTCGAGCGCCGGCGGCCACACAGGATTGGATCGCGAATCCACCTGCCGGCATGATCATCCACGACCTCTCCTTCACAAGCGATCCCACTCTTGCTCGTATTCATGCAGGCGAGCGCGAAGCCATCCAACTGGCCGAGCGACTCGGCGCCGACCTCACCTTACTCGACGACCGCATGGCAAGGGAGATTGCCCTTGCGCGAGGTATCCCAGTGGCTGGGACATTGGCCGTGCTTGACGAAGCCGGGACTCGTGGCATGGTCCATATCCCCACGTCCGTACATAGGCTTCGAAACACTTCTTTTCGAGCGCGCCCCGCGCTGTATGACTGGCTACTCGATCGTCATCCCGCCGCATAAATCATCCTCGCTGACGCCAGAATGGCCTTGCGGCGGATCCAGTTCGGACTCTGTTCCACCGCTCTCCGCACGACGAGGTCGACCCTCCGACCGAAAACCGCTTCGAGATCTTCTTCGATCTTCATGTGCTCGAACAGGCCGATCCGGGCCTCCGGCTTGAAGGTCACCAACAAATCCACATCACTCTCATACGTAAACGTATCGTCCGCAGCCGAGCCGAACAGCGCCAAGTCGGCGATCTGCCACTTGCGGCAAACGGCATCGAGTCCTTCACTGGGAATAAGAAATTCACGTTTCGGCATACTTCGCAAGATACGGCCGGCCTAGTACAAGCGGAATTCGCCTTCCAAAAAGCTATTCCCCCCACTGATCGGTCGGCAACCGCCCACGCCGCAGGGATCGTTGATCAAGCTCCTGAAGTTCTACCGTGACCTTAAGCGCATAACCCCATGGCACGCATCCTCATCACCGGCTCATCCGACGGCCTGGGACGCCTGGCGGCTCGATGGCTGGCCGGCCGCAACCACCAGGTCGTCCTCCACGCACGCCACGAGCAACGGGCGCGCGACGCCTTCGACGCGGTGCCCGGCGCCGAAACGGTGCTGGTCGGCGACCTCGGGGACCTGGAGGCGACGAAGCGGCTGGCGGCCGAGGCCAATGCCTCGGGGCACTTCGACGCCGTCATCCACAACGCCGGCGTGTACCAGGCGCCGGCGCGGGACATCCTCTACATCAACACCCTGGCGCCCTATGTCCTCACCAGCCTGATCTACCCGCCGCAGCGCCTGATCTACCTCAGCTCGGGACTGCACCGGCAGGGGCGCCCGGCCCTGGAACGCATGACAGGTGAAGGGGGCATCGGTTACGGGGACTCCAAACTCCACGTCGTGATGCTGGCGAAGGCTGTCGCCCGCCGGTGGCCGGGTGTTTACGCCAACGCCGTCGACCCGGGGTGGGTGCCCACGAAAATGGGTGGCCAGGGGGCACCCGACGACCTCAACAAAGGGTTCGAGACGCAAGCCTGGCTGGCCGTTAGCACCGACGCCGGCGCCATGGTCACTGGCCGGTATTTCTTTCATAAAAAAGAGACCCCGTGCCACCCCGACGCCGACGATCCCGCGCTGCAGGACGGCTTGCTCGCCGCCTGCGAGGCGCTCACGGGCGTACGTTTTCCGGGAGGCGAGAACCGGGCTGACTGAATTAGCCAACACCTTAGGGCAACCCGTTCACACTACGGCACGCCCACTATAACACGTACATCTGCCAGCAGCCGAAAAGATCGCTGTAGAAGGGGTTATGCGAGGAAGATAAGCAGGGCCTTCGCTGCGCGCTCGAAGGGAGCATGGGATTCGCGTTTGGGCGTACTTCGTAAAATACGACCGACCGCCTAAAAGGGGAAGTAGCAAGGCGTAACGATCGTCTTAGAGCAGACCCGAAGGGTTTCTAGGGCACGGCAATGGACCCATCGTGGCGATTCAAAAACCCTTCGGGTCTCCTAACCACGTTCAATTCTTCAGGATCTCCCCCAGACGCACCCGCTTTAACGTCCCGGTCGAGATCGGCGTCATCTCGATCGCTTGCTGGGCATCGTAGCGGCGTTTCCACTTTTTCAGGCCGGCGACGTTGCCTGTTCGGTCCATAACTTCGGCATCGGCGTACAACGTCTGGCCCAACTGGAGCCAGCGCTCCCGATCGGCCGCGATATCGGTATCGAACCAGAGCCGGCGCAGGAGGTGCGCCATGCTGGGATTCCGGCGCCACAGATCTCCCCAGAGTTGCACGTTGTCCTCGGCGTAGTCGGGTCCTTCGAAGGGGTGGGTAAGCCACAGAGGCCCCTCGGGAAGGGGGAGTCCGAGCAGCATCGGCGCAAGATAGATGTTGCCAAAAAAGCACAACCGCCACACCTCCAGGGCGCGCTCGAGCCGGCCGGATTCCCACTCAAACTGCCCGAAAGAGAGCAAGACATGCGGTTCGACCAGGCCAACTTCCAGGTAGTCGTCCACTTCGCCATACCAGTGGCCAGCCAGATCCCGATCGCCCAGGACATGATAGATGGGCCCAAGCAAAAAGGTAAGGCCCTCATTTTCGTCCGGATCAAATCTGTGGATCTCCTCGAACTCGGCCGCCGCTTCGCGAAATCGGCCCGATTCCATATAAATCGTCCCCAGCCCCTGGACTGCCTCCAGATAAATCGACAGCTGCAGCTCGTCTCCAACATCGAAGGCGGCGGGGCTCAGGGAGGAAATGGATTCGCGTGTGATCTCGATACTCTTGCGGAGATAGGCCTCGGATTCGTCCAGATTATTTTCCTCCAAGGCAATCCGGCCGAGACCGTTGTGCGCCACCGTAAGATGTTCGTCGAGCCGAAGCGCCGCGAGAAAATGGCGTTTTGCATCTTCTATCTCCTCATTCGTGTAAGCCTCCAGGCCCTTGACGGCTTCCTGCATCGCCCGGTCCAGCCGGTAGGGCAGAGACTCCTCCGAGGCCGAGCCTCGGTGATCACGCAAGGACTCGAGCACCGAAAGATCTTCGGGGACTGCCCCCATCTTACGCAGGATATTCCGGCGACGCCCTTCCGCCAGATACCGCGGATCCCCCCAGACCACCCCGAGCGTCTCCGCCATCTCCCGGTACTTTTTGCGTATGGCGGTCGGACTCACTTTCAAGTACGCCGCTATTTCCTGCTGCGATATCCAGCCAACCTGAAGGCGATCGTATAGATACAGCAGCGCGCCTGTCCAGATCTCCGGTTTTCGGGTGGAACTCAGGTCCAGGCGGGCGGCAAAATCTTGCCAGAGCCGGATGCCGGCAGCAGGATACTCACCCGCAAAAAAACCCTCGTAAAAATACTTAAACTTACGGATAACGGCTTTCACGACGCGATCGTGGTCGGATAGGGTCTTGGGCATGGCGGTGGGGGTATCGGGGTACAATCGAACGCGAGGGTATCATACTGTTACTGCGATTCGATCAAAAAAGCAGCGTCATGACCGATTCCTGTTCTCGACGCCGTGCACCTGGCCCGTCAGGTCGCGGACAGCGTCCGCCGGCTCGGAATGCCCTGCAAGGTTAGCGACCAGCGGGTTTGTCGCACTCACTCCAGATACGATGCGCTCGCCTCTTCCTGACTGGCCTCCAACCGGTAGCGCTCGATCAGGCGGACGCAGGTGTTCCAACGGAGGATGGCGTCGTCGTTGCCTTCGGGGCGTATGGTCTCCGCCCGTTCGTAGCAGGTCATGGCTTCCCTCAACCATTCGTACGCGAGATGTATAAAATCGGGAAGCTCTTTGTCGATCGCGGCTTTTGCTATCCGTTCCCAGACTATGCCGGCGTAATACTGACGCTCGTATTCGTTCGGCATCCGCTCGAGCAGCGCTCGAGCACGCTCCTTGTTCGAGCCGGCTCCGCTTGCAAACTGGTCCGTGATGGCAAGCAACAGGATGACGATTGCATCGTGGTTCTCGGGCTCCACGGCGAGGATGTCCTGACAGATGCTCTCGGCCAGGCGCGGCTCGTTGAGGAGCCGATACTGCTTCGCCTTATCGAGCGCGGCCGGGATACTTGATTTCGATAGAGGTTTTAATGCTAACATAGTTACCTCCAGATACAACGTGTCCACACCAGTCCGGATCACATATTAACTGCCGTTACGCGTTAGTACGTCGCACGTTCTGCGTTCGGCCTGAAAAAGGCGCCAAGTTGCCTGAAAACGGAGGCGATACCCTCACATACACTACGAAAAAACGTTCAACGCGTAACGTCACTTTTTAAGTACCCGGAAAAGCCGCTTGATCGGGTCGTAAAACTCGTCGACCACACGCTCCTTCAGGGGGATGATGGCGTTGTCGGTAATCGTGATGCCTTCCGGGCACACGTTCGTGCAACACTTCGTGATGTTGCAATATCCGATGCCGTCGGTTTCTTTCAAATCGCCGAGCCGGTCTTCGGTGTCGAGCGGGTGCATCTCCAGCGCGGCCGTGTACACGAGGTGGCGCGGCCCGATAAAATCCTCGTGCAGGTGATGCTCACGTAACACGTGGCAGACATCCTGGCACAGGAAACACTCAATGCACTTGCGAAATTCCTGCACTCGGTCGACATCCGCCTGATCCATCAGCCACGACCCGTCTTCGTTGTCGGGCGGCCGCGGGCTGAACTTTTTGATCCGCTTCTTCACCCGGTAATTTACGGACACATCCGTCACCAGATCCTTCACCAGCGGGAAGGCTTTCATCGGCTCGACGGTAACCGGCTTCTCCAGGTTGATCTCGCTAAGGCGCGTCATACACATGAGCCGCGGCTTCCCGTTCACCTCGGCCGAGCATGATCCGCACTTGCCGGCCTTGCAGTTCCACCGGACGGCGAGGTCCTGGGCGGATTCCATCTGGATCTGATGGACGGCGTCGAGTACCACCATCCCTTCCGAAACCTCGGTTTCGTACGTCTCGAATCGCCCGCCGGCGGCGTCCGTGCGCCAGATGTTGAACGTCGCTCTTGCCATTACTGACTCTCTCTCTGGATGATCTGTCGGAGGTCCTCCCGCACGGAGGGCAAGGGTTCGCGCAGGATCTGCATCGAACTGTCCGGCCCCTTGCGGACGACGTGGTTGAACGTGGCGAAGGCCTCTTCCTTACCGGGATAATCCTCGCGAAAGTGGGCTCCCCGGCTCTCCTTTCGCTCCAGCGCCGCCAGAGCGATCGCCTCCGACACGACCAACAGATTCGACAGGTCCATAGCCGTATGCCACCCACTGTTGTACTCCCGATTTCCCGGCACCGTCACCTTCTCCGAAAGCGCCCTCAGCTCCTGAAGCGCATCCAGAGCCACTTTCATTTCCTTTTCCGTGCGCACGATCCCTACGTGGTCCTGCATCATATCCTGCAAATCGGACTGAATCTTATACGGATTCTCGCCGTTCGCGTGGTCGAAAAAGCCGAGCATCCACTTTTGCGTCTCTCCGATGGCCGTCTCGTCGATCCGCCCCGCCCCGTGTTCCTTCGCGAACGCAGCGGCGTATTCGCCGGCCCGTTTCCCGAACACGAGGAGGTCCGACAACGAGTTGCCGCCCAGCCGGTTGGCGCCGTGTAGTCCGGACGCGCATTCGCCGGCGGCAAACAGGCCGGGCACATTCGTCATCTGCGAATCGGCATCCACCCGAATGCCGCCCATCATGTAGTGTGTCGTCGGGCCGACCTCCATCGGTTGCTTCGTAATGTCGATATCCGCCAGCTGCTTGAACTGATGGTACATGCTGGGGAGCTTCTTCTTGATGTGGGCTTCCCCACCCGGAAGGCGCTCTTTTATCCAGGAAATATCCAGAAAAACACCGCCGTGCGGGCTTCCGCGTCCTTCCTTCACTTCCCGCACGATGCAGCGTGCGACGTGGTCGCGGGTGAGCAGTTCGGGGGGACGCCGGGCCTCTTTATCGCCCTGGGTGTAGCGCCAGCCCTCCTCTTCGTTATCCGCCGTTTGGTGCTTGTACGAGGCCGGGATATCGTCGAACATGAAGCGTTTGCCGTTTCCATTCCTCAGGACGCCGCCTTCCCCACGAACCCCTTCCGTGACCAGAATGCCGCGTACACTCGGTGGCCACACCATGCCCGTCGGGTGAAACTGGACGAACTCCATGTCGATTAGGTCGGCGCCGGCGTTATAAGCCAACGAAATCCCGTCTCCGGTATATTCCCAACTGTTGCTTGTAATCCGGTACGCGCGTCCAATACCGCCCGTGGCCAGGATGATGGCTTTCGCCTTGAACAGCTTGAAGCGCCCGCGCTCCCGATCGTATCCGAAGGCGCCCACAACACGATCTCCGTCTTTGAGCAACGACACGACCGTGACTTCCATATAGATGTCGACGCCCTGGTGGATGCCGTGATCCTGGAGCGTTCGAATCATCTCCAGGCCAGTCCGATCGCCCACATGCGCCAGACGCGGGTATTTGTGCCCCCCAAAATTTCGCTGCAGGATCCGCCCTTCGCGCGTACGATCGAAGAGCGCGCCCCAGGCTTCGAGCTCGCGTACTCGATCCGACGCTTCTTTTGCGTGAAGCTCCGCCATCCGCCAACTGTTGAGGTACTGCCCACCCCGCATCGTATCGGCAAAATGGACGGTCCAATTGTCCCGCTGATCCACATTTCCCATGGACGCGGCGATCCCGCCTTCGGCCATAACGGTATGCGCCTTACCCAGCAGCGACTTACAAACAAGGCCCACCGAGACGTTCGCCGCCGATGCTTCGATGGCCGCGCGTAACCCGGCGCCGCCGGCGCCGATGACGAGTACATCGTGTTCGAATACTTCGTACGTTCCCATCTAGAATATCCTCACATCGATCCAGATCCCCATCGAACACATGCGGATGTACAAGTCGGAGAAACCTACCGTGAACAGGCTTAGCCAGGCGAAAATCATGTGACGGCGGTTCAGGCAGCCCACACACTTATAGGCTGTCTGCCGCGCAGGCGAGCGCGAGATTCGGTCCATCACGCCGCCTACCAGATGCCGCAACGAATGACACCCCAGGGTGTAGCTGCCGAGCAACACGACGTTTGTAGCCAGGACCAGTGTGCCCACGCCGACCCCGAATGACGCGACGCCGGTCACCGGATCGGTAAACCACAGGGCCAGCCAGACGTCGTAGGAGAGGAACACGAGAAAGAGAAGCGCGAGGTAAAGAAAGTACCGATGGATATTCTGGATGATCAGTGGAAAGGAGTTCTCGCCCCGATAACGTTTCCGAGGTTCGCCCACCGTACACGAAATGGGATCGGCCCAGAACGCTTTGTAGTAGGCGCCGCGATAATAATAACACGTGAGTCGAAATCCACCCGGCGCCCACAGTATCAGGAACGCCGGCGACCAGGGCAACATGTCCGGCCAGAAACCCGGCCGAGGACCGAACCAGCTGTGCGGGCTATCGCCAAAAAGTTCTGGAGAATAGAAAGGGGATAAATAAGGGCCAAAGGTGTAATGCACGCCTTGAAATGCCGCCCAGGTAGAATAAACGATGAACGTGGACAATCCTGAGAAGACGAGGAGAGGCGGCAACCACCAGGCATCCCTCCGCATTGTTTGTCCAAACCGTCTCCTGGTCAGGACCCATTCAGCTTGGGCCATATGCGCTAGAAAAAGGTTATGTTGTTTTTAGACGCCTGAAGATAATCATGGAGGTTCCGGATCGCAAGACGAGTTCCTTCGACCGTCCGATTCGAAAAATGAAAGTCCTTCACGATTGGGTGTGGACTGGCTCGCACAACATGGCCCGGCGCTCACGGGCTTGAAGCGCATTGGTGGATAGGCGGCCGATCGGCTCTTCAAGATGGCGTCCGCCGTGATGGTCGGGGATGTTTCCCTCAGCCTGCCGGCGCGCGGCGGACAACGAGCGCCGAGAGAAGGGGACGGACACCGCCGGCTCTACGAAGTCGTGCTCCTGGGTCGGATGCTCCGCCACCGTCGGCAGCAAGAAGGCCCGGTTCTGTTCGGATGCCTGCCGGCAGGCCGCGTATCGGGCGCGCAAAAAAAGGAAATGATATGCACCCGCCTTTTGAATCGGAGATCGTCTACATAATGACCGGCGCCTATGTGCCCTGGCTGCTGGAAGGATGGCCGTTCCTGTTGATGGCCGCGTTGTTCTTCGCGGCCAAGCTGTCCGGCGGCCGCCAGCTTAAGCGCATTCAGGAGGAACAGCGCCGGCATTCGCACGAGACAGGACGCCAGGCGATGAACGAACAACGCCAGCGCCGCCGGCGACACCATACATCCATCTCGAGCAACGCACGAGAAACGGTCATCATGAAATCCCCCCCGGGTCCCGCTCGATCCAAAGGTCATCAAGACCCTCAAATTCTACCGCGACGGACAACGTGGGGGCACTCGCACCGTTGCCCACCAGTTCGGCGTATCGTTCGCCACGCTCCGGGCCGTCATGGCCTCGACCTTCCGGAGGTGAGTGATAATCTGCTCAGACGTGTGCCTCGTTCGTTTCATCGTGCTGCTGATTGGGGTGCAGCACTAACTTAAACATTGGATCCGATTTTTGGGGGCATTCCACCTCGATCAGGAGATCACGATACTGGAGGAGGCGCTCTATCCGGAGCTTGTCCCCGATGCCGACATCCAGCGTCTGATTCGGATTCCGGGCATCGGGAAAATAGTGGCCTTCACCGTGATGCTTGAGATCGATACGATCGAGCGTTTTGAGAGTGAAGGCCAGTTTCTTTCGTATTGTCGGCTGGTCCCCTCGGCTAAAAACTCCGGTGGGCGCACGCGTCAGCAGACGAGCAAAGATGGAAACCGCTACCTCAAGCTGGCTTTCTCGCACGCTGCCGTGCGAGCGATCCAGTTCTACAGCGAAATCAAGGACTTCTACCGCGGCAAAAAGCGTAAGAAGCCCGAAGCCATCGCGCGGACGCTGGTCGCCAAGGAACTGGCTCGCATCGTTTTTTATGTACTGAAGAAGCAAGAGAACTTCAACGGCTGCTTCAAAGGGAAACCTCTGAGCCGAACGAAGGCCCTGCCTGCGGTTTTTAACCGCTCGTGGCCGCTACGTGCAAGCCCGGAATCCCAACTGGGTCTTTTAGACCCCAGAAACTGATTGGGAAGCACGTAGCCGCGCCGGGGTTCTATCTGGGATAGGCCGTTGCCAGCCTCACGCCCACAGGCTGAGGTAAGCCCGAAGAGCTGTATGGAC
>JAWXAX010000156.1 GCA_034439735.1 Rhodothermales bacterium
AAAGGTATCGCTCTATCCTGGGCATCGACACCGAACGATGGGTGTACGCCTACGCCAACGAACAACACGACGATTATCACATCATCCGCCGGCGGATGACCAACACCGGCAACACCGACGCCGATCCCGAGATCGAACTTCCCGGGCAGTCGCTTCATGATGTGTTGTTCACCGACATGTACCGTTGGCGGGGCAGAGAACAGGCCGCTGATCATGGCTCAAATGCTCAGCTCTGGGGTAAATACACGATGATCGATATTGTAGGTGATGGCAACCAGGTATATCCCGTTGACTTCTCGGCCATCTACATGTGGGCCGGTTATGACCCCGTATTTGCCTCCCAGTTCTGGGACAATATTGGCAGCCCCATGCTGCAGATTCGAAGAACCCAGGCCCCCGGCGACACCATCGGCCGACTGGCGGGGATGTCGATGCCGGGGCGGGTTGTCCTCCATGCGGACCATTCCCCCGACGATCGCCGCTACGACCCGGACACACAGCCTGTAGCGTTAGGCTGGATCGACAATGACGAAGTGCTGGCCGCTGATGGCAGCCCGGAGCAGGACTACTACGAGAAGGGGATGTTGACGCGCGAAAATCCCAGCGTCCTACCCGGTGGCTCCTCGCGCATGTTCCCCCACTATGCCGACCGTATCGAACCAAGAGGCGAATTCTGGAATTCGACCCGTGACGCAGCGAGCGGCAAGGCGGGAGGCCACTCCGCGTTGTTTACGTACGGCCCCTACCAACTGGCCTTCGGGGATAGCATCCAGATCGTCGAAGCCGAAGGCGCCGCCGGCCTCAGCTACAAAGCCGCCACCGACATCGGCGTCGCATTCAAACAGGGCGGACTCAACCGCGATCTGACCATCCCCTTCGATGCCGACGGCGACGGCGTCATCTCGGACATCCCCTGGAATTACGATGTCTACAAAAACGGTGGTGAGCTCCTCACCAAAAACCAGTGGGTGCTGACGGAGCGTGACTCCCTTTTTCAGATGATGTACCGCGCCCGGGATGTCTGGAACGCCAGCGCCGGCATGACCGAATATCCGATCATCGAACCGCCCCGGCCGCCGCGGCGCTTCGAAGTCACCTCCCTCCCCGATCACATCGCCCTCCGCTGGGAGGCCATGCCGGCTTCCCCCGATCCGGTGCAGTGGGAACTCTACCGCACCAGCGAATACGTGGATAACCTGCCCTACGAATTGCTGGCCGTTGTGCCCGGCTCCGCTCGTTCCTACGAGGATGCCGGCGTCATCCGTGGCGCGGAGTATTATTATTACCTCGTGGCCGTCGGCCCCCCGAACCCGGTCGATGAAAAGGGACTTGCCGGCACCCCGCGGGGGCTGCCGCTCAAAAGCGGGCGGTACTTCACCCAGACCTACTTCCCCACCGGGCTGCTGCGCTTTCCGGGTGAGGCGGTATCCGACTTCCGCATCGTCCCGAACCCGCTCAACCTGGCCGCGGATGAATCCGTCCGGCTTTTCCCCGGAGGAAATTCCACACTGAGCCAGGTCGATTTCCTCGATATCCCGGGGCGCTGCACCATCTCGATCTACACCGAAGTCGGCGAGCTCATACGGCGCATCGAGCATACCAATGGCAGCGGCAACACAACATGGGACCTGACCACGTCCTCCCGCCAGCCCATCGTAAGCGGGATCTACCTCGTACGCGTGGTCGACAACGATTCGGGCGCTGCCGACATCAAGAAACTGGTTGTGATACAATGAGGGACAGGGATACCACGCGGAGCGTCGGCCCCTCATCTCCCCTGTTCACCGCCCTTCCACCACACTGCCCTGCTCCATGCGCAACACCCGGTCCGCCAAAGCGGCGAGGGCCGGGTTGTGGGTGACGATAATAAACGTCTGGTCGTAGGCGCGGCTGAGGCGGATCAGCTCCTGGTGGAGGCTTTCGGCAGTTTTTACGTCCAGATTACCCGTCGGCTCGTCCGCCAGGACCAGGCCGGGGCGGTTCATGAGGGCGCGGGCCACGGCCACACGCTGCTGCTCGCCCCCGGACAACTCGCCGGGGCGATGCTCCAGCCGGCCACCGAGGTTGAGCGACGTCAGCAGTTCCTCGGCACGCGGGCGGGCCTCGCCGAAGGCCTTGTGCTGGATCAGCGCGGGCATGGCGACGTTTTCGACGGCCGTGAACTCGGGTAAGAGGTGATGAAACTGGAAGATGAACCCGATCGACCGGTTGCGGAAGGCGGCCAGCGCCTCGTCGTCTTTTTGAAAGATATCCTCTCCCTGAAACAACACCCGCCCGCCGGACGGGCGATCAAGGGCGCCGAGCATGTGCAGCAGCGTACTTTTCCCGGTGCCGCTCTCCCCCACGACCGCCACCACCTCGCCGCGATTGACGGTGAACGACACGTTTCGAAGCACCTCCAGCCGCTGCCCGCCGGCCATCGGGTACCACTTGCTCAGGTCTTCGACGACGAGCAGGGGTCGAACCGTTCCGTTGGCGCCCGCGGAGGCGACATGCTCCGGTGCTTCATCCATGCCGCTCGATCTCGTATTTGCCCATCTTATTATATAGATGTGAGCGCTGGATGCCGATCGCATCGGCCGTGCGGCTGATGTTCCACTCGTTCAAGGTGAGCTTGTGCTCGATAAACAGTTTCTCCGCATGATCGCGGAAGTCGCTGAACGACTCGTACTGATCGAGCATACTGGCCAACGAGGCGCCTCCGCCGCCGGCGTTGGGCTGCACGTACCGCTGCACGTCGCGCGGCAAGATCTCGTCGCCCTCGCTGAGGATGAGGAGGCGTTCGATGACGTTATGGAGTTCGCGGACGTTACCGCGCCAGTCGAACTCGGCCAGCAGCTTGAGGGCGGAGTCCGAGAAGCGCCGGGCCGGCAGGCCGTTGCGCTTGATCAGGTGCTCGCAGAACGTCGGCACCATCAGCGGGATATCCTCGCGTCGCTCGCGGAGCGGGGGCAGATGGATGAGGATGACGCTCAGACGATGGTAGAGGTCCTCGCGAAACTCGTGGGCGTCAATCTGGGCGAGGAGGTCCTTGTTCGTCGCCGCCACGACGCGTACGTCCACCGGAATGCTACGATCGCCGCCGACGCGGCTCACCCGGTTTTCCTGCAGGGCCCGCAGCACCTTGGCCTGGGCGGAGAGGCTCATATCACCGATTTCGTCCAGAAACAGCGTCCCGCCGTGCGACTGTTCAAATTTCCCGATCCGCTGTTTGGTCGCCCCGGTGAACGAGCCCTTTTCGTGACCAAACAGCTCGCTTTCGATCAATTCCCCGGGGATGGCCGCGCAGTTGACCTCGACCATCGGGCCGTCTTTCCGCGGCGAGAGGTGGTGGATCCACTTGGCGACAAGCTCCTTGCCAGTGCCGGCTTCGCCCGTTATCAGCACCCGCGCCTCGGTCGGCGCCACCCGCTTGATCGTGTCCTTGATCCGATGCATGACCGCGCTTTCGCCGATGATCGGAAGCAGCCGCGCCTCGTGGTGCTCCACGATGGTCTGGCGCATCCGGCGGTTTTCTTCCTGGAGATTCGAGCGGTCGAGCGCGTTGCGTAGCGTGACGAGCAACCGGTTCAGATCCGGCGGCTTCTCGATGAAGTCGAACGCCCCCAGCCGGGTCGCCTCGACGGCCGTCTCGATGGTGCCGTGTCCCGAGATCATGACGACGGGCAGTTCGGGAAGCTCGGTACGGACGGCCTGGAGGACCTCCATGCCGTCCATCCGCGGCATCTTGACGTCCAGCAGCGCGAGGTCGTAGCGGCCGGTCCGCAGCTTGGCCAGGGCGGATTCTCCGTCGACGGCTTCGTCGACCTCATATTCCTCGTATTCCAGGATTTCCCGAAGGGTGCGGCGAATGCTGGCTTCGTCGTCGATGACAAGAATACTGGCGTTGGCCATGGGCGAGCGTGCGGGCAGGTGGCGCGTTACGGGTTCTATGTTCCTGGTTCAACGTTCCTGGTTCAACGTTCCGGGCAAAGCATCTCCTGCCTGACCTACCCGCCCGGAACCCGGAACGCGTAACGCGGAACCTGAAACGCCCGTCTACTCCGATGCGGCCGCCAGGGCGTCGAGGCGGGCCGTGTAGTATGCGATCTCACGCGCCGGCGCGGATTCCGGGTATTCGGATTCGATGCGTTCGTACATCGTTCGCGCCTTGGCGAAGTTACCGGCGCTGGCGTAATTGCGGCCGGCGTTTAGCAAATACTGGGGGGTCGTAAAATCCGTCGCGAACACCGTCGCGGCGCGTTCGTAGCGTTCGGCCGCGCGGGCCGGTTCGCCTGTGTTTTCGTAGATGGCCGCCTCGGCCGCAAAGCTCGCGGAGCCAAGCACGGAATCGCCCTTGTCGAACGCTTCGAAGTGAGGCAGCGCCTCGGCGAACTTACCCAGGCGGTAGAGCGCGTCGCCGGCGTAATACGAGGCCAGGTTGCCGGCGTCGGTGCCACCGAATTCGCGGGCGACCTCCACCAAGCCGGCCGCGCCGGATTCCTCGCCGTCGAGCGCCACCTGGAAATCACCCCGTTCATACGCACGAACGGCCGCGGCGAGCGCCGTCTGCGCCTGTGCCTCCTTCTTTTCCTGGAAGAGGTTATACCCGGCGCCCAGGATCACCAACAACACCACCGCGCCGATAACCCCGAAAACCAGTGTTCGGTTATCCTCGAAGAAAATCGCCATGCGGCTATAAAAGGTGATCACCTTGTCTTCGCGAAGCTCGTGACGCCGCGATACCCGCGCCGGTGCCTTATGGGTTGCCATGATCGGATCGTACAGATGCTACAAAAGAGGAACGAATCGGGGTGACGCGTGCTCCATATCGGACCGCCGCGCCGTGTTAAGCGGCTTTCATACGCGCTTGATGGGACTGGTATCCCGTAAAACCCGCGCTTTTACGCAAAATGCTAAATTTGGTCATTTTTTGATTAATTCGCCCCGCGGGTTTGTCGTGCTATTGCGCGGTCGGTTATCTTTGCGCCTCCACTTGTACCACCAGTCCCAAAGGGGAATCGACTACCATGGCCATTAAAATAGGCATCAACGGTTTCGGACGTATTGGCCGGCTCGCCCTGCGCGCCATCCTGGCCGCCAAACCTGGCACCTTCAACGTCGTCGCCATCAACGACCTCACCGACGCCAAGACCCTCGCGCATCTCTTTAAGTACGACTCGGTCCACGGCATCTTCAAGGGCGAAGTGAAGGAGAAAGACGGCGCGATCATCGTGGGTTCGGATTCATTCAAGGTCTATAGCGAGCGCGACCCGAAGAACCTTCCCTGGGGCGCACTCAACTGCGACGTGGTCATTGAATCAACGGGCGTTTTCACGGCCCGCGACAAGGCCGCCCTCCACCTGCAGGCCGGCGCGAAGAAAGTGATCATCTCGGCCCCCGCGAAGGGCGAAGTGGACGCCACGATTGTGCTCGGCGTCAACGACCACGTGCTGACCGGCAAGGAGCAGGTGGTCTCCAACGCCAGCTGCACCACAAATTGCCTCGCCCCGCTCGTCAAAGTGCTCGATGAAGCCTTCGGCGTCAAGCGCGGCTACATGACCACCGTACACGGCTATACGGCCGATCAGGTGCTGCAGGACTCCCCGCACAGCGACCTCCGCCGCGCCCGCGCCGCCGCCCTGAGCATCGTCCCGACGACGACGGGCGCCGCCCGCGCCGTCGGTCTCGTGCTGCCCCACCTGAAGGGCAAGCTCGACGGCTTCGCACTCCGCGTCCCGGTGCCCGACGGGTCCGTGACGGACTTCGTCGCCGAACTGGGCAAGGAAACGACGGTTGACGAAATCAACGCCGCCTTCAAGAAGGCCGCCGAAGGCAGCCTCAAGGGCATCCTGGAATATTGCACGGACCCGATCGTCTCGACCGATATCGTTGGCAACCCGCACTCCTGCATCTTCGACGCCGAGTTGACGATGGCCCAGGGCAACATGATCAAGGTCGTGGGTTTCTACGACAACGAATGGGGCTACGCGAACCGCACCGTCGATCTCGCCGCGAAGCTCATGTCGTTCTAAAGCGCCGGCCGCGTCGCGATTCGACGCACACATCACAGTAAAAGAGCGGAGTAGGCACGATGCTCCGCTCTTTTTTTATTTATTGTACCTTTGCCTCCATTCCGGACGGTACGCGTGGCCTGAACGGGGAGACACGCTATTCGTTTGGGGAGACACGATGTATCGTGTCTCTACGGGCGGTTAACGTCAAAACGTGCAACGCGTACCGTAAACATCATTCCCTGTTGAACGAGGGGTCACTACAATGCCTATTGTATCAGTATCCGATATCGACCTGACGGGCAAACGCGCGCTGATTCGGGTCGACTTCAACGTCCCGCTCCGCGAGGACGAAACCGGCCGGCGCCACGTGTCGGACGATACGCGCATCCGCGCGGCCATTCCCACCATCAAAAAGGTGATCGAGAGCAAGGGGAAGGCGATCCTGATGAGCCACCTCGGCCGGCCCAAGGGGGCTCCAGATCCCAAATACAGCCTCGCCCCGGTAGCGGAGCACCTGGAGCACCTGCTCGGCTCGCCCGTCCGCTTCGCCTCGCATCTGACGGGTGGGGCGATCAAGGAAGCCATCGAGCGGATGCCCGCCGGCGGCGTAATCCTCCTGGAAAACACCCGGTTTTACCCCGGCGAGACCAAAAACGACCCTGCCCTCTCGGCCGAACTCGCCGAGCTGGCGGATGTCTATATCAACGACGCGTTCGGCTCGGCCCACCGCGCGCACGCCTCTACCGAAGGCGTCGCCCGGCTGGTGCCACAGGCCGTCATGGGGCTCCTCCTCGAACGCGAAATCTCGTACCTGGGCCGCGTCCTCGACACGCCCGACCATCCGTTTGTGGCGGTCCTCGGCGGCGCCAAGGTGTCGGATAAGATCGGCGTCATCGAGTCGCTCCTGAAAAAAGTCGACTACCTGCTCATCGGCGGCGCGATGACCTATACCTTCCTCAAGGCGCGGGGCGTCGCGATCGGCAAGTCGCTCTATGAAGAGGATAAACTCGAGGAAGCCCGCAAGCTCCTTCGCGAGGCCGGCGATCGTATCGTGCTGCCCTCCGACCATCTCGTGGCCGCCGAGTTCAAGAACGAGGCCGCGCACCATGTCGCGATCGGCGCCATCGACGGCGACTTTATGGGGATGGATATCGGGCCGGCGACGGTGCAGTCCTACCGCGACCTCCTGCTTAAGGCACGCACGGTCGTCTGGAACGGGCCGATGGGCGTGTTCGAGATGCCTAACTTCGCGCGGGGCACACTCGCCATCGCCGAGACGCTCGCCGAAGCCACCGAAAAAGGCGCACTGACCGTCGTCGGCGGCGGCGACTCGGTGGCAGCCATCACGCAAATGGGCTTCGAGGACCGCGTCAGCCACGTATCGACCGGCGGCGGCGCCATGCTCGAATTTCTCGAAGGCATCACGCTGCCCGGCGTTGCGGTGCTGAACACCAAACCCTGACGGCCGCGTCGTTCCCATGCCGGCACCCGAACCGATCCGCATCGAAGGCCTCACCAAAACCTACCGCACGGCGCTCTCACGCCGCTCCGTGCGCGCCCTTGACGCGCTCACGCTGCAGGTAGGCCGCGGCGAGATCTTCGGCTTGCTGGGTCCTAATGGCGCCGGCAAGACAACGCTCATCAAGATCCTCCTGGGGGTGGTGCGGCCGTCCGCCGGCAGCGCCACCCTCTTCGATCTTCCGGTCCACCTCCCCCAAGCCCGACAATCGATCGGTTATCTCCCCGAAAACCACCGCTTCCCGGATGTCTTCACCGCCGAGAGCCTGCTCACCGTCTACGGACGTATGGGCGGCGTTTCGCCGGCTCTCCTCCGGGAACGCATCCCCCGGCTGCTGGCGCTGACGGGGATGACCGACTGGCGCAAGGCCCGCATCCGCACGTTTTCCAAGGGGATGATGCAGCGTCTCGGACTAGCCCAGGCCCTGCTCAACGACCCGCAGATCATCTTCCTGGACGAGCCGACCGACGGCGTGGACCCCATCGGCCGGCGGGAGATTCGGGATATCCTGTCGACGCTCAAGGGCGAAGGCAAAACCATCTTCCTGAACTCGCACCTCCTCTCGGAGGTCGAGCGCTTGTGCGACCGCATCGCCATCCTCAACAAAGGCTCGCTCGTGTACGAGGGTAACCTCGAAAACGTCGGCAAAGTGAGCGTCGCCTACGACATCACCTGCGCGCCGATCCCGGAGCCCTTGTTCGTGGAACTCGCGGCCAGGTTCGCGCTCACCGCTGGCGCGCCCGATCTCACCGGCCTGGCGCGGTACCATGTGGAAGATCTGCCGCTGGACCGACTCAACGAGTTGATCGACCGCCTCCGCGGCGCCGGCATCACCATTCAGGCCCTCCTCCCCCAGCGGCGCTCTCTCGAGGACGCGTTTATCCAGTTGCTGTCGGTCGAGGGTTCGATCGGAGGGGTCCGCGCATGATCGGCGTCTTTTTGTTGACCATCAAGGAGCTGATCGCGCGAAAGATCACGATCGGCCTGTTTATCGTCATCACCGTCATCTGGGGCGTGTTGTCGCTGGCCCTCCAGCTGGATATCATCGAGGGCTCGCTGGCCGGATTGCGTATCATGGGGCAGTCGACCCCGGTAACCAATCAATCCACCGACCCATCGACCGGAGAACAGATCGAGGACATCCTGTCGCTCGAGAAGGTGGTGTTCGAGGTCCAGCGCATCATCGCCGGCGTGTGTTACTGGTTGGGCATCCTGCTGGCCCTTTTCGCCACGGCCCCGATGATCTCCCATCTCCTGGAACGCGGGCGGGTCGATCTGCTGCTATCGAAGCCCATCCATCGGATAGGCATCCTCGGCGGCCATGTCGGCGGAGTGCTTGTTATCATGTGCGCGATGGCGATCTATCTTTTTTTGATGGTGTGGATCGTGATGTCGGTTAAATCGGGCATCTGGAATCCCTATTTCCTGGGCTCGCTGGTCATTGTTTGCGCCGTGTTCGCCACCATGTACAGCGTCGTGCTGCTGATCGGGGTGTGGATCCAGAATACAGCCATCTCGCTGCTGGTGAGTTACGGCCTCATCTTTTTGTCCCTCATTCTGTCGCTGCGCGATCAGTTGCTGCTTCAGCTACATCCTGCGGGACGGATCACGTTCGAGATCCTCTACCACATCCTGCCCAACTTCGCCGAGGTCACCATGATCGTGGTGCAACTCGCCGCCGGCGAGGACGTAACGGCCTGGTACCCGTTGATTTCCACGCTGCTATTTGGCGCCGTGGTGTACGGAGCGGCCGGTTACCTTTTCGTCCGGCGCGATTATTAACAGCCAGCGAGATCCTCATGATGTCCTTTCGCCTGAACCGCTTCTCCCCGCTTGCCCTGGCCCCTGCCCTGCTCCTCTCGGTAAGCCTATCCGCCTGTGATGCCGAGCTCCAGGATACGCCAGAATCCATGTCGCTCACGGCCCGCGGCGCCACCGAAGTCATGCCCGGCGATGTGCTGGCCATCGGGATGGTGGACCTCCAGTCGATCGCCGACAACCCACTCACAACGCCTTTCGGCGAAGCCGGCGTCTTTACCCGCCACCTGGAAGGCGAAGCCCGCGCCCGATTTGACGATTTTGTCTCTGTCACCGGTCTTGATCCCCAGGAGGATCTTTCGGAGGTCTATGCGGCCATTGAAGCAGAAGGCTCAAGCGAGCGCGTCAGCCTGGCCATATATGGCTCCTTCGATCGTGAAGCGACGGAGGCATACATCAACAGCCGGTTGGGTGATGCCCTTTCGCGTAGCGACTACGCCGGCGTGCCGGTGTATTCCAGCACCAACGACCGTGGCGGCATCGCTTTCGCGCTCGCAAGCGACGAGATGGTCGTGGCTTCTTCAAATGTAGAGGGCGTCTCCGCGATGATCGATCGCCTCCAGGGCAACGGGGAATCCGTCGCAGACAACGAAGCCCTGATGCGCCGCATCGCACGGGCCTCGTCCGCGGGGGATGTGTGGGGAGTCGCCCTCAAGCCGGCTTCCGTGGACGCACCCGATGGCTCAAGCGAAGTGGAAAACCAGCTCGCCCAGTTGTGGCTGGCCATCGATGCCGCCGGCGGCGGCGTGGACGTGCGGTCCGATGCGATGGACACGCGCCTCCAGTTCTACCCGGCGGAGGGCGTGTCGACGGCTGATCTCGCCTCCCTGCTCCGCGGCGCCCTCGCGCTGGCCCGCGCCCAGGAAGGCATGAACGACGAACAGCGCGCGTTGCTGGACGACGCCGAGATCAACGCGGAGGGTGACTTCGTCTCCTTCCAGGTGACGGCTCCCAACGCGGTATTCGAGGGGATCGCCAAACATTAACGGTCCAAGATTCCCTTTTCAGGAGACGAGGGATGGGGGGACGCGATGTATCGCGTGCGTACGAGGGCGAAATTTCATTTTGCCCAGCGGGAGCGCGGAGCGGCATCTGGCGTATTGTTGCGGCCTATTCTCATTCCCATGAGGCTTGTTCGAGCCGCTTTTATATGCCCGTACTCCAGCAGCGCAGCTATATCGATTTCAGCGTGGAAGCGCTCCCAACCATGCCGGCGCCTCGCCGCGTTCTCATGACCACACCGGCCCACTTCGAGGTCGTCTACGTCATTAACCCCCACATGGAGGGCCACATCGGGACGGTAGACCGGTCGAGGGCGCAGGGCCAGTGGCAGGATCTGAAATCGGCCTATGAACGGATAGGCATCCGGCCGGCCGTGATCGAAGGCTCACCGGGGCAGCCGGACATGGTCTTTTGCGCCAACCAGACGCTTCCCTTCACGACGGGTGGCAAAAATGGGGTGTTTCTGAGCCGCATGGAAGCGCCGCAACGGCGCGACGAGGTGACCCACTACGCCCGGTTTTTTTCGAGCATCGGATATACGACCGTACCACTGCCAGACGCCACCGCCGGCTCGTTTGAAGGCATGGGCGACGCCATCTGGCACCCCGGTCGCGCCCTGCTCTGGGGAGGGTACGGGTATCGAACCGACGCCGGCGTCTACCCCTTCATCGCAGAACGCCTGGGCGTACCTGTCGTATTGCTGGAACTGACCGACTCTGACTTCTACCACCTCGACACCTGCTTCAGCGTGCTCGACGAGCGGTCGGTCCTGATCTATCCCGGCGCGTTTACCCAGGCCGGCGTCGAACTCATCCACGCCTTGTTCGAGCGCGTCATCGAAGCGCCGGACGATGAGTCGCGGACGTTGTTCGCTTGCAACGCCCACTGCCCGGACGGCCGCCACGTGCTCATCCAGCGGGGATGCCGCGTAACGAACGAGCGGCTCCGCGAAGCCGGCTACGAACCCATCGAACTCGACACCGACGAGTTTCTGAAATCTGGTGGATCGGTGTTCTGCATGAAGCAAATGTACTGGTAATTGTCGATCATCGGCCGGTGAATCTGTCGATCGTCATACCGGCCCTCAACGAAGCCTCGCGCATCGAAACGACGCTGCACGCGGTGCGCCGCCAGTCGGGCACCCATGAAGTGATCGTGGTGGATGGCGGCTCCGTGGACAACACGGCCGCCCTGGCCGTGCCGCTGGCGAGGGTGATCCAGGCGCCGTGTGGTCGGGCCCGTCAGATGAATGCCGGCGCCGCCGTGGCCGGCGGAGACCTCCTGCTCTTTCTCCACGCCGATTCCTCCCTGCCCGAAGAAGGCATCAAGGCCATTCACGCCGCGATTGAGGACCCGGGCGTGGAGGCCGGCGCGTTCCGGCTCCGCTTCGATCGCACGTCTCCCCTGCTGAATTTTTACAGCCTCTGCACCCGCCTCTCCTCCCCGCTGATCTGTTTCGGCGACCGCGCCCTGTTTGTTCGGCGTGAGGTATTTGATGCCCTGGGTGGATTTCCGGACATTCCCGTCTTCGAGGACCTGGAGCTCGTCCGCCGACTCCACCGGCGCGGCGGTTTCGCCTTCCTCCCCGGCTATGTCACCACCGCCGCCCGCCGCTTCGATGAACACGGTCCCCTTCGGCAGCAACTCCTCAATAGCTACCTCTGGACCCGCTACTTGCTGGGGACGCCTCCGGAAAAGCTGGCGGATTTGTATCGTTACGCTGTAAAACGTTAAGGCGTTGATCGTTAAGGCGTTGAACGTTAAGGCGTTGAACGTTTGACCGTTTGCAGTGCGATCGAAACGTCGATCGACGAGGCCAGACGCAAATCCTCCATATCAGGGTCATCCTGAGACCCTTAGCCCGGCCGCTGCGCCGGGCTTTCTTATCGGGCATGACATGATTGGGTCAGAATGGTTGGGCCAAATCCTTCATATTTGCCCGACGGGAAGCGCTATGCCATTGGCTGTTCCCGGGTCATTCTGAGACCGGGAGCCCAGCTTCGCGAGGCTTTCTTATCGAGGATGACAGTGCTTCGAAAGTGGGCTAAAACGCACGTAGCGTGAAGAAAGGTTTCGCAGAGCATCAAGGATAATGAGGTATAGGAATGACGCCGAGTGGTGTTTTTTATAAATCGCCCTGTCATCTCGACCAAAGTCGCCGGCTTGCCGGCGATGAAGCGGAGAGACCTCCTTATGGAGGGATGTGGTATTCTTTTGGAGGTCTCTCCGCTTCCCCCGCGTACGCGGGGGAGCGATCGAGATGACAGGGCGATTCGTATTCACACCACTCTGCGACAAACCCCAACCCCATGGCTAGTCGCCGATCATAGAGGAGCGTCTCCACACCACATGGCATTAGCAGCCAGTCGAAGGACCTCCCGACCCATCGTGGCACCGAGGTTCAAAGCGTTCCACGATGATTCGGGAGGCCCTTCGACACGCCTGTCGCAAGCTCCAGGCGGCTCAGGATGACCCGTGGCTGAGGTGTTTGTCATCCTAAGATCGGGAGCCCAGCGATGCCGGGCATTCGTTTTGGGAAAAGCAGGGGTGCTTCTCTGCTGCGGCCAGTCACAACTCCCACTTTTTTCTCCCACGGCTTGACATACGATTTCTATAATACTATAATTATAGTAAGCCCGATAGTCAGTCACATACGCCCAAACGTTCAACGCCCCACGATTCATGAAGCGAAACTCTCTCACCCCGCTCGGCGAGACCGAGATGGAGATTTTACGGCACGTGTGGGTGCTTGTCGAGGCGACCGTCGCGCAGGTCCACGAGCGGCTGCTGCTGGAGCGGAAAGTCGCCTACACGACCGTTATGACCGTCATGAAAAAGCTGGCCGAGAAGGGATTCCTCGCCTTCCGGGCCGACGGCAACACCTACGTCTACCGCGCCTCGCGGTCGCAGGAGGATGTCCAGCAGGAATTACTCGGCGGGCTCCTCGAAAAAGCCTTTGGGGGCTCGGGACTTTCGCTGCTTCAGTCGCTCGTGCGGCAGGAGTCGCTCACCGACGCTGAGCGTCAGGAAATCCGCCACCTCATCGAAACCATGGAGGACGACGATGAACCTGCTCGATAACCTCGAATTTCTGCGTATTACCGGCGAGGCCGCGCTGGCCGGCTACTGGATGCCTCAGCTCGTCTGGGCGGCGCTCGCCGGCGCGGTGTTACTCGCCCTGCGTTTCGTCCGCCTGTCCCAGCCGATCCAGGGCTATCAGCTGCTGACGGCGCTGTTGCTGGCGCTGCCGGCGGGGCTCCTGCTTGCCCCGCTGATCCGGTTCGAGATCGCCGCGCCCTGGACCTGGCTGGCCCCAACGGGCCCTTCGGATACCGGGGTCAGCGTGGGTTCACTACTCGCTGCCACCGAGGCGCCCGCGACCGCGGCCTGGACCTTCATTCACACCCTCGGCCTGCTCACCTTCCTCGCCGCGGCCTGTGCCGGCGTGCAGCTGGCGGCCTTAGTATACCGTTTGGTTTACTTGATTCGCATTCGCCGGATGCTGGCCATTCCCGCGCCCGAGGATGCCCAAAACCGACTGCACGCGCTGCGGGCCAGGCGAGGCTTCCGCCGCGAAGTCGCCCTGTTCGCAAGCCCCGAGGGGCATTCCCCCGTCACCTTCGGCTGGCGCCGGCCGGCGATCGTGGTGCCTGTCTCCCTGCTGGAAGACGACGGGGCGCTGGCGATGACGCTGGAGCACGAGTTGATCCACGTGGCGCATGGCGACTTCGCGCGGGGCGTGGTCGAGTCGATCATCCGGGCCGTCTTTTTCCTCAACCCTCTCGTCCACTGGGGGGTGGAGCGAACCGAGCGTTTCCGCGAGTTGGCATGCGACGCCGAGCTGCTCAGTCAGCCGGATTTTAGCCGGAAACGGTATGCCTTGCTCCTGGCGCGGTTTGCGTTCCAGCCGGCGCCCGACCAGCGTCTGGCGGTACACATGTCGTCCGCCGGCCGGCTCAAGGAACGGGTTCAGGCGATGAGCGCCTACCGGGGAGGGCCGGCGTCGCCGAAGACCACCCGGAGGATCGCCCTGGCGGGATCGGCCGTGTTTTTTGTGCTCGGCATCGCGGCGATGGGGTGTGAGGTGACGTTCGACCAGAGCCTGACCCTCAATCAGTACGCCCTGGAATCCCCGAACCCGGCCTCTCCGACGCCGCCCAATCCCACACCGGCCGGCGAGGTTTTCATGATCGTCGAGCACATGCCGGTCATGATCGGCGGGCTCGAGCGGCTGCAAGCGTCTATCCAGTACCCAGACATCGCGCGAAAAGCCGGTATCGCGGGCCACGTATTCATCCAGTTCGTGGTGGATACCGAGGGCCGCGTGGTGGACCCCATCGTGGTGCGGGGCATCGGGGCGGGGTGTGATGAAGAAGCCGTCCGCGCCGTCTCCGAGATGCGGTTTTTGCCCGGCCAACAACGGGGCGTCGTCGTTCCGGTGAAAATGTCGATACCGATCACGTTTAAGCTGGAGGAGCCGGCGTCGTGAGACGTAGAGACGCAACATCGTGCGTCTCTCTTCTAACAAACATGCCGTAAAGACGCCACACCTTGCGTCTCTTCTACCCATCCAACCCATAAACCCTTCGCTATATGAAAATGACCATCGTTTCCCGCATCATCCCCTGTGTAGTGCTACTGACCCTCACCGCGTGTGAGGTCCCCTCGGCCAGCGAGCCCGAACTCACCGCAGCGCCGGCGCAGGAAGAAATCATTTTTGTGGTGGTCGAGCAGATGCCGGCGCCCGTCGGTGGGCTCCAGGCCATCATGGAGCGGATCCAATACCCTGAAGCCGCGAAAACGGCCGGCGTCGAGGGCAACGTGTTCATCCAGTTTGTGGTGGACGAACTGGGCCGGGTGGTGGAGCCCACCGTTGTCCGGGGCATCGGCAGTGGGTGCGACGAGGCCGCCCTGCAGGCCATCGCCAACACGACGTTTGAGCCGGGCCGGCAGAAAGGCCAGGCCGTGCGGGTGAGGATGTCGATCCCGATTTCGTTTAATCTCGACGCATAAAAAGGTATAATGACGCGCCTCTGATCTGGCGTCTCAAGCGGACGATGCGGTTTGGCGACGGGTACCTCCAGGGCAGCATCTGGGCGGACGGGGTATGTGGGGTTCGATGGTGTGACCTGGCTGATGCCCGGTGATCAAACCGTGTAGCGGGCGGCCAGGCTTTGCTTCAAGGTTACTTTTGACGTTGCTATTGCCGGGAGCTCGACGTACGCCACGTCGGGCCACGGCTTTGTCATTTTAACGACAAGTACCAGATGTGCGGACCATGCCCAAATAGGATACAACGGCCCAGGCGTGAGGGGTGGAGTTGTAACCATTCCACAATGGGGCGATCACCTATTTGATGAACGAATCAGCCGGCTCACCCGCTGTCGGCCTTGAACGTGCCGAGAACGTTTCTGAAGCCAGATGATCACGATTTCTGTCACACCGCACAGGAAACGACAGAATAGCCAACAACATGTACTTACCGGTGACGAGTCCATTTTTTTGATTCTCAAACACCCGGTCTCCGATTCACTCGGGGCGCTTCAGGGTCTTTATTTGTTGTCTCAAACGTTGAATGATGGGAGTAATCGTTCGGAATTTCGTGTTCAGTGTTCCGAGTAAGGGAACTCATATCGCACGCACTATCGCGCAATCGCTCGGAACTCCGGCGCCATAATGCGACCACGGCATCCGGCAAATTCACGTCGTCGACCTAATCAGCAACACACGCTCCCGTCCTACAAGAACAGGTCAATACATCCTACAGCGGCGCCAGGGCTCATTTGGTATTTAAAGAGTGGAAGGACAAGATAAACCTGACCTGACATCTAGTATGCCCGCTAAATCAAAAGCCCAGCAACGAGCGGCCGGCGCAGCGCTGGCCGCTAAACGTGGCGAAATAGACGTCACCGATCTAGAAGACGCCTCCCGAGAGATGTACGAGTCTATGACCGAGGAGGAACTGCTAGAACTGGCCAGCACGGATCATGACGATTTGCCGGAAAAAAAAGACAACAACGACTGATACAACCAACACTCGGACATTTTGCTTCACTTGCGCGAATCCAAGTTAAGCTTGTGATCAAACGACGTACCTGCCCATTTACGTAGGAGCACTTTGCGAAAACTCAACAATTCCAAAGTAATCCCATTTTCAGGTGGAATTATCCTCCTGATTATAACCCAATCACGCGTAGCCGTTCACCATAACATAACCAGACAACACCATGGCACTCAATACACTCAAGGACCTGTTGATTCACGAACTGCGTGACCTTTACAGCGCAGAGACGCAGCTGTTAGATGCACTACCCAAGATGGTGGAAGCCGCAAGTCACGAAGACCTGAAGGAAGCGTTTCGAAACCATCTGCATGAAACACAGAATCAGAAAAAGAGACTGACTCAAGTATTCTCCATCCTAAAACAGCCTGCGGACAGCAAGCGCTGCCTGGCGATGGAGGGTCTCATTAAGGAAGCGCAAGATCTGATTGCGGAACCGGCTGATATCAGCGTTAAAGACGCAGCTCTGATCGCAGCAGCCCAGCGCGTCGAGCACTATGAAATGGCGGGGTATGGCACGGCGGTGGCCTATGCCGACCTACTCGACTATGAGGAAATCGAAGACCTTCTCAAAGAGACACTTGATGAGGAAGGGAATGCCAACAAAACACTCAACAAGATCGCCACAGGCGGTCTATTTTCGAGTGGCTTGAATAAAGAGGCGTCCATTCCGCAACGGGCCACTCGCATGAGTTGAATTCCAAGGTTGTCTGCAGCAACAATCTGCAGACAACCTCCTCTTTTTTTTATAATGCAAATACTATGTCCATTCCTCCTCAGCATCAAAATAAACAGCCGGGCATCGAGCACAAAATGATGCCTGAGCCTCGGTATTTTAATCCTGCCTATAAAGGCAGCGATAAACTGAAAGACAAAGTTGTGCTAATTTCCGGGGGAGATAGTGGTATTGGACGAGCTGTTTCAATTCTGTTTGCTCGAGAAGGTGCGGACGTTGGCTTTATTTATCTCGATGAACATGAGGATGCCAGGCAAACACAGCAGTATGTTAAGTCGGAGGGACAGAAGTGTATCGCCATTTCGGGAGATATAGGCAATAAGGCCTTTTGTCAGAATGCGGTACAAAAATTCGTGGAGGAATTTGGCCAGATCGATGTACTCATCAATAATGCAGCTGTTCAATATGTACAAGAGAATCTGGAAGATATCACCGAGGATCAGCTGGAGAAGACCTTCAGAACCAATATCTATTCTTACTTTTTCATGACGCAGGCAGTAATGCCTCACCTGAGAGAAAACGGGTCGATTATCAACACAACTTCAATTACGGCCTTTCGTGGAAAAGATGTTCTAATTGATTATTCTTCAACAAAAGGCGCCGTACTGGCTTTCACCCGCGCGTTATCCCAGAATCTGGCCGGCCGTGGTATCCGAGTGAACGCGGTTGCGCCTGGCCCGATCTGGACCCCACTTATTCCGGCCAGTTTTCCTGAGGAAGATGTAGCAGGGTTTGGTGAAGATACCCCCCTTGGAAGGGTAGGTCAGCCTGAGGAAGTTGCACCCTGTTACGTATTCCTGGCATCGAATGATGCTTCATACATAACAGGCCAAACCATCCATCCAAATGGAGGTGAAATCGTTGGAGGATGAACGAGGAATAGCCGATGTTATGCTTTTGTGAGATCCGGACTTCGATTGAGGCGTACATTCCCCCAATCCAATCACTCACTCCTGCACGACCACGCGCATCATGGCCAATCTGATCGTTAAACCCGGCTGGCAACTCCCCGAACGCCTCATCACCCCGAAAGACGTATACGCCAACCGCCGGCACTTTCTCCGGCAGCTCGGCATGGGCTCCATCGCTCTGATGGCCACGGGCGGGTTCACGGCGTGCGCGGATGGGTCCGCCTCGGCCGGCGCCGGCGTGGCAGGGCCGCTCGACACGATTCCGGCCAATGCGCCACGGACCGGGTACCCGGCGGCGCAAAACACGGCCTTCGCCGTAAGCGAGCGCCCCGTCACCGATCGGATCGTGGCCTCCTCGTACAATAACTACTACGAGTTCAAAAACGGAGGAGATCTGAAGGATCTGTGGGAGTTGACGGGAGACTACAACCCCTTCCCTACCGAACTGGAAGTGACCGGGCTGGTCGAGAAGAAATTCAAGATCGACCTCGCCGAACTGATCGGAGAAATGCCCATTGAGGAGCGTATCTACCGCTTTCGCTGCGTCGAGGCCTGGGCGATGACGGTGCCGTGGACGGGATTCCCGCTCAAGAAGCTCATCGAGCGGTGCAAGCCGACCTCAAAGGCCACTCATGTGCGCTTCATGAGCATCGCGCGGGCGAAGGAAATGCCGGGGATTCCAGCGACACCGTGGTACACCTGGCCGTATTATGAGGGGTTGCGGATGGATGAGGCGATGAACGACCTCGCGTTTGTGGCGACGGGGATGTATGGCGAGCCGCTCCCCAAACAAAACGGCTCCCCGTGGCGCTGGGTTATGCCCTGGAAATATGGCTATAAAGGCCCGAAAGCCGTCGTCAAGATCGAGTTCGTCGATAGGCAACCCAAGACCTTCTGGAACGACCTCCAGCCCGCCGAATACAGCTTCCTATCCAACGTCAACCCGAGCGTTCCGCATCCGCGTTGGAGCCAGGCATCGGAGCGGTTGATCGGAGAAAACGATCGTCGCGTGCCCACGCAATTATTTAACGGATACGCGGAGTGGGTAGGCGATTTGTACCCCGAAGAGCCCCGTCGATAACGGTACCGTAGAGCCGCAATACCTTGCGGCTCCACCCCCGACGCACTACCTTGCGGCTCCCCCCCGCAATACCTCCCGGCCCTACCGAACCCCCGCCGGCATGCGCTCGGCCGGATCCCCGGCGCCGGCCAGCATCCGGTTCCAGAAGAAGAGCCCGACGGCGGCCATCAGCATGACCCCGAAACACACGGCCGCCTGCACGGCCGCGATTTTCCACTGCGTCTGGGCGATGAGGCTGATGACAATGGGCTGCGCGGCGCCCCGGATGACCCGCACCTCCAGCGTCTGCGCGTGTTCGACGCGGGGTAGCAGCGTATAGGGCAGCGCCATTTTCTCCTGCACGATCTCGGTGCCATCCGCCAGGTGCGCTTTCAGGCTTACATACCCAAAGGGGATGTCCGGCCGCTCGTTTTTCACAAACTCCAGCACCTCCGCCTCCGCCGCCTCGCCCTGCTCGAGCGTTTCGCGGAGATCCCCGGACACTTTCCACTGGTTGATGCCGAGCAGAAGTAAGCTGATTGGGACCAGCCAGAGGAGACGTGCGATGGAGCGTTGCATGCGGGATGACTGGATGCCGGGGATGGATGCCGGGGATGGATGCCGGGGATGAATATCGTTTAAACGTTAAACGCGTTTACGCCAGAAACAGATACGGCTTCCAGGTATCGTCCACATTACCGATAAAATCACGGATGAACATGACCTGGCTGGGGCGGAACGGCTGCCGGCGCAGCTCCATTCGGGCCTCTTCGGGCGTGCGGCTGCCTTTTCGGTTGTTACAGGGGGTACAGGCCGCTACCAGATTTTCCCAGCTATCCCCCCCTCCGCGGGATTTCGGGAGCACGTGATCCACCGTGAGGCTATCCCGACTGCCACAGTACTGGCACCGAAAGCCGTCTCGCCGCAGCACGTTTTTGCGCGAGAGCATGATGCGCTTATAGGGAACACGGACGAAGTACTTGAGCCGGACGATGCTCGGCCAGGGGAAACGCAGCGAAGCCGTTCTGAGGAAATAGTCGGGCGCACTCTCCACCATCTCGGCCTTCTGGAGATGGACGAGCACTACGGCGCGCTGGACACTGCAAATGGTGAGCGCGCGGTAATCCTGATTCAGGACGAGCACGTGACCGCTCATGACTCCCCCCCCGGATGTAGGATGGGGGTGGCAGACTTCAGCCGATCACCATTCGATGGACACGCGTAAAACGCAAGTGCAGACGTGGCGTACTTGAAAGTGGCTTCCTCCGGTTTGCGTGCGGGATATCGCTAAAAACCTGGTCGGCCAGAAAATACAACGCCGGCCGGCAAGATTCATTACCCCTTCATTACGTCGGCTCAAAAAAAGGGATCCTGCCCTCAACCGAGCACCTGAACCGGGTCGCCGATGCGGACACGGCCGAGGGTGTCCGGAATGCCATTCTGCCCGAAACGCACCTTGCCGTCGCGTAGGCGGTAGGTGGCCAGCGTGCGAAGGGGCTCTTTTTGAAACACCCCGGCATCGGGGTCCAGCGTAATTATAACACACCGGGCGCAGGGTTTCACCAGGCGAAACGACACCTCCCCGATCCGCACCACGCGCCAGGTATCCTCTTCGAAGGGGACCTCGCCATTCAGCACGATATTCGGCCGAAACCGGGCCATCGAAACCGGTTGTTCGAGACGACCGTTCAGATCCCGCAGCGACGCTTCGGTCGTCAGCAGTACGGGGTATGCATCGGCGAAGCTGACGACATCCTGCGGGGCGCCATACACGGGATCGACGGGCCGGAGGGCGGACTCGGGCATAAAGACCAGTCGGCAGGGAATCTCCAGTATTCGGGAGAGCCAGCCGGCCGGCGCCTCGCCGGCATCGACGGCTTCTACCGCATCGCGCCATACGGTAACTCGCCGCCTGGAGTCGGCTTCAGGCTGTTCGACCCTACACGGTTTCTCCCCTTCGATCCCCAGCTGGAGCCCGGAGGACAGGACATCCACGGACACCATCGCAAGGCGGGGATGCGAGCGCTGGGTAATAAACTGCCCGCCGGCGTCGACGATCATCCAGCGGCGGTCGTGCTCGAAACCTCGCGGCATGACGTCCACCTCGACCAGCGCCGTGGCGCCGGCGGACTTGATGGGATACCGATACAGTGCGGTGACGTAAAGAGACATCAGGATTCGATTTGTTGCGATTGTGCGTGGAACTGACTGAAGCCGAGGTTCGTTCGCAAAACAACGCTCTGAAATGCTCTCTGTCGCAAACTTCCTTTCCCGGGTGCTTTTCAGAAGTGCTCGCTGGTAGCCGCCATGATACTGCGGCCATAACACTGCGGCCGGGTTCGATTTTTGCCCTGCCTCCGTAGCGTGTACGCGGCCACTTTTGTCCTCCGCGTCTCTTCTGGACCGACGCTATTCACATGACCACGGCCAACGTATTTCCCGATACGGCTTTGCTGCTGTCTCATCAGGGGCTCGACACCCTCGACTGGGAACAGTTGTATGGCGTCGATCGGGTGACGATACTCGTGGCGCCTGTGGTGTTACGTGAGCTGAGCCGGCTAAAAAACCAGGCCGGCCGCCCGCCTCAGGCCGAACGCGCCGTCGCCTGTTTCGATCAGGTCGTCCGCTTACTCCGCCTGGAAACGCACGCGGCCGATCCGGTCGTCTTCAAGACCGTGCAGGATCCCTCGATCGATTTCGAAGCCGAGCGACTCGATCCATCCAATCCGAGGGATCAGCTGGTTGCGACTATTATCGATTTCCAGCAGACGCACGCCCTCGAATATGTTGTCCTGTTGACGGACGATCCGGAGACAGTATTGAAGGCCGAGCGTGCCGGGATCGACGTAGAGCGGCTCTCGACCGCCATGGACCTGCCGGCTCACGAGCCGGCTTCCGTTTCGTCTGCCTCCGCACCAACTGGAGGGGATGGCATGGCGCCCCGGCAAAGCACCGACGGTCACGAGGCGTCGGCGCCTGACCGAATCGTCCCGCTGGATGGGCTCATGGAGCGGAGTCCGCTCTATAAAAAGCTGCCCGAACCTAAATTACCCAGCCTCCCTCCGATTCCAGTGGCACGGCGCCCGTCGCCCACGCTTAGCGTGGCGACGACGACGCTGCCCGAGGCGTTCGTCCATCTGCCGTCCAATTCCGAACCTGTCCGGCGGGCGGCGCCTCCTGCGCCACCTCCTGCGCCACCTGTCGATCCTGAGTCGGTTTGGGAAGCGCCCTCGCGGCCTGGCTACGTCGAGATGTACAGTGCCGACTCGGCCGAAACGGTCCAGGGCGCTACAAACGAATCCGCGCTTCACGCCCAGGCCGACACTGCCGCCGGCGAGTCGTTCACGGCGACACCCCCACATGGGCCCACGCTGACGCGCACCGTGCCTGAATTGCGCCTGGCCTACAACGACGGCGCCTACCGGTCAACCGCGCTCATTCGATCGCCCATTTTCCCATCGATCGACGAACTGACACAGGAGCTGACGCGTATCCGGCGGGACCATCCAAAACTGGCTTATCTCAAACCCGCCCCCGGCGAGGAAACCGTGGATCCGCGTCGTCTGCCCATCTATGAGCGCAAGAATCAGCGCATCAAGCGGTACAACGCGGCGCTGGACGCGTATTACGCGGCCACCGAAAAGTACCTGCACGACGTCTCGGAATTCGCCAACATGAACCGCCGGCGCACGGTACTCGCACTGAGCCTGATCAACGACGCACCGGTCGTGCTCAAGAGTCTGTATATCACGGTCCGATTCGCCAGCAACGTCCGCATCTTCTCGGACGATCATCTGCCGGATCAACCCATCCCGCCCGAACCGCCCGCGCGCCCGAACCTGGATGCGTTGTTCGATGCGATTCGTTTGCCGATCGTCCCCGTGCCGTCCGAACTCCGCCAGCCCTCCAACCTTCTCCTGCGTAGCCGTAGCCTGTCGCCCCTCGAAATCCGCTGGAACAAAGGGTGGGACGTGATCTACTCGATCCGCGAGCTCGAGCGGAGCCATGCGGTATCCTTCAATCCGCTGTATCTGGTCTTCAATTCGTTCGATAAAGCCACGTCGATCCGCATCCCCTATCGCATTACGGTAGCCAGCAGCACCCAGGAAGAACGCGGTCAGCTCGAATTACTCGTTCGCAAGGTCATCCAATAAGGCGGCAAAGGGGTTAAGGTTCGAGGTCTAAGGTTTAATGAACCCTACTAAACCCAGTACCTCGAAGCTTAACCCGTTCACCGATAGCGGGCATTTGAGGCCGAATTACTCCGAATTGGCTTATTTCTTCGAGACCGAGCAATTCGATTCGGCCGGGAAGCAGGAAAGCAGGCCCGTTACATACTGTAGGACGAGCGATGCATCGTACGCCGTAACACTCGCATCACCCGAGGCATCCGCCGCCGTAAGCCCCACGCCGCTCAAGGTACTGATCGACGCTACGTGCTGGAGAATCAGCGCGGCGTCGAGGGCCGAGATCGAACCGTCCCCGGTTGCGTCTCCCTTCGAATAGGCGACCGTGGCGTCGTCGTCCGCAATCGTCAACGTGATCTTGTTCGCCACGGCATCGACCTCGTACCCCGAGCCGGCGCCCAACGTCAGGATGGCCGTCTCTCCGCCCTCGTTCGTGGCATCATCGATCGGGTCGATCGTCAACGAGATCTGCGATACGCCGCTCTCGAGGATGACGGGCGTGGCGATGACTTTGTAGTCGGTGCCATGAATGGCAGTCCCGGTAATCGTGAGGGTAATGGCCAGTCGGCTAGCGAGGTCGCCGGCGCGTTTTACAAACACCTTCGCTTTATTGCCCGCACCGCCGGGTTCGCGGGCGGTCGGATTATTGGCGTCGAGGGTGAGCGAGATCATCGGCGTGCCCTGGTGGTCGTCGTCAGGATCATATTCGTAGAGCGAATCCCAATCCCCGAGTGGCCAGGCGTCCTTTCCCCATTGGGCGAGCGAGTCGATGAGAGAAGGAGCAACGCCCATATCATACATAAAGGGCACGATTCGGTAGAAGTTGTCGGCGTAGTTGAACCGATCCTTCATCATGCTGCCGTTGCCGTTCCACCCTTCGGGCTTATAATTCGCTGGCTCGAGTTGGTCGTTGTCTTCTCCCCGTCCCCAGGCGCTGAGCGGGAACTCGAGGTTCTTGACGGTAAACGAACGCAGCAGTTTTTCGGATACCTGGCGTAGTTCTTCGGTAGTGAAGGTGCTCCAGGCCGTATTCACCCCCATCTCTGCCGCCAACCCATCGACAAACCAGTAGGGATGTACGTGGCGCATGTACCACCCCTGACCGCCGATGCCGTCCTCGTTGTCGGTCATCTGCAGCATCTTGATGTAGGTGGCGGCCATGCGGGTGCCGGAGGTGAGGCCCGTGTAGTTCGAGAAGTCGCTGATATGCCCGAACTGGTACTTCCAGTCGACAGGGCTGTGCTCCAGCGGGTCCCGGTTGCCGGCGTTGATAACCATCTGCGCGTGATACCAGATGTGCGAAAAGACCTTGTCGAGCTTCTCGCTGCCGTAGGTAAACACATTCGGATCCTGCGCTTCGCGGCTGATGTGCGGGGCGACGTTGAAGATGTTGCGGGCTCGGGAGAACCAGGTATATTTCTCGCCGGCGTCATACATATCCGGCGCCCGGTCCTCCAGGTCGTATTGCTGCATGATCTCCCACACCTTCACGATCTGCCAGAGATGGAGCGAGAGGTGGGCGCGCACCTGCTTGGTGGCTGTCGCACCCGACGGCCAGGGTTCGTTCCGGCGAAAATCCGATACGGCGTTGTCCCAAGACTCGAAGTAACCGATGATCTTCCCACTGGAGATGGCGCTTTCGACACCGCCGGCGAGGGCGTCATCGAGACCGCTTTCGTATTCCTGCGAAGCTTCGCTCGAGGTGAAGGTGCTCCAGTGGTCCTTCGGGTGGACGATCGGGAGCCAGCGGTTCCAGTCGGGCATCTGGATCGAAAGGGGAATCTCGCGCAGATTCAGTGTGGTTTTTGACGAGGTCCGCGCGTTGGTGATGCCATCGGGAAAGAGGTAGGGAATGGCGTCGCGTTCATCATCGAGTACCCACTCCAGCCCGGCGCCGGCGGCCCACTGGGTAACCGGCTTGTTATCGGTGCCGGGGCCTGGTTGATACGGCGGGTTCCAGGGACGGCCGTGGGCCGGATACGGGAGCGACCGGATCCAGCTTGCGATTTGCTCGCCCTGCTTCTTGGTCAGGCCGTGGTGTTCCGCGCGGACAACGATCGACTTATTCGAGTAGTTAAAATACTTGAGGTCCCGCCCATCCGCCGCATGGCAGTCTGCGCACCGCGCCTTGATCGAACCGGTTAGAGGCTCGACGAGCGCCGCGTTCTTCCAGAGATCGGCGCCGGCGGCCAGGTCGGCGGCACTGGTGAGAATAGGCGCCCACTTCGAAGGATCGTCTTCCAAGAAGTCGACGGCGGACAACACCTCGGCGCCGCTACTGCGCAGCAAGTTGAATTTCAGCACCCGCCAGCCGGACGAGACGCCATCGGTGCCGTTGAAGCGAAACTGGATGGTGTTGGTGCCCGCTTTAACCAGGCCTGAGGCCAGCGAAATGGAGAACCGGATGGTGCTGTAGGCGCCGCCGATACCGTCGAGTGTCGCTTCGGGTTCGGCCATGGTTACGTTGCTGTCGCGGAGATCGAGCCAGGCGGCGTCATTGACCTTGACGCTGCCTTTGTTGTCGTAAGAGAGGTTATGTGCCTGGATCCAGAGGCGGTTGATGCTGGAGGCGTCGTTGACGGTTACGGTGACGGTTTCGATGTGGCCGGCGGCGCCATGCACTTCGATCGGCAGCGTAACCGGAGCAATAAGGGTTTGAACGACAGGGCTACTCTGGGCACGGCTGTCTAACGTAGCCAGTGCAAGGAGCATGAAAAGACCGAGTCGAGCGAGGGCAATTGGAGTTACGAAAGAGAGGCCGTAGGTATGCATCGGTTATCTCAAGTGGGACAATCGAGGGGGCTTCGATCGGCTTAATTGCCTGTAGGTGATATACAGGGAGCATCGGCGGGAAAACAGGAGAGGATACCCACCAGATACTGTAAAATGAGGGAGGCGTCAAAGGCGCTGATTTCACCATTGCCGGAGACGTCTCCGGCGATGAACGCCGCGCCGGCCAGAGCGATCGAACCGGCTGCGTGCTGTAAAATCATCGAGGCGTCGAGAGCAGAAACCGCGCCATTTTGTGACGGATCGCCGAGTAATGTGGGGGGCCCATCATCATTATCGAACAGAAGGATCGTCGCGGCGCCCTCTCCGAGTGCTATCGAATGGTTAGGAGACACCGAAAGAGTGAGCACAATCGTTTCGGTGGGCTCGACCACCGAGTCGTCGATGACCTGGATATCGACCTTTTTCGAGGCCTTGCCGGCTTCGATGACGATGGTCGCCGGCAGCGGCTCGTAATCGACGCCCAGAGACGCCGTACCTGAAAGCGTATACAACAGGGTCAGTGGCGAGCTCAGATCGCCCGTTCGATCGAAGGAAAAGCGCCCGACAAGCGCATTCCCCCCCGGTTCGTGGGCCTCGCCGTCGACCACGCCGACCGAAACGACCGGCGTCTGCCCCACCCCGCCGCCGGCCGAGGCCACCAGCGCCACCCAGTCCAGGGTAGAGGGCGACGGGGGTGCGCCCAGGGACAAGGTAGCGCCGCCGGTCACCTGTGCGGTCGACCCGGAAACGAGCGGTCCACCCGTCCGCGGGTTGTACCAGGAGACGTTGAACGTCCCTGTGGCGCCGGCCAGGTTGAGCGTGGTCGTTCCACCCGAAGGCAGATAGATGGCGTAAACGTGCCCACCAAGCGCAAAAACGTAATCATCAGCGGCCGGGGTCAGGGTGTTCGCGGCCTCCATGTCTTCGAAGGGGAGGTGGGTATCGAAGAAAGCCCGAGCGTATCCCATCTGTTCGAGGAGGATGTCGTACGAGCGCCAGTCTTCAAGGGACAGGTCATCCGTAGTGAACCACTCGAGTCCGGCGCCGCCGCCCATCAACATCCCCCAGAGTCCCCCTTTGCGCAGTTCGTCCGCGCGGGTGTTGCCGGCGTTGGGAGACTGCTCATCGCCATAGACGGCCCAGGGCCGGCCGGCAACCCGGCTCCGCTCGCGGTAATACTGGGCCAGTTCGTTGTAGTCCAGGTGGCCGGCCTGGAGCGAGGTCGCCTCGAAACTCGGAAGGCCGAGCATGGCGTCGTAAAAGGTGAAGGACTTGCTGTCGGACGTGTGTACGGTGATCGGGTGGTCGTAGGGATCAACCGCTCGGATGTAGTCCGCAAAGGCGATCTTCTGGTTATCGCCATTGGTGTTCTCTTCGCCGATATTCCACTGGACGGCCAGATGGTGGCCAAAGCGCGCGACGAGTTCGCGGTAGTAGAGCTTGCGGATGTCGTTGAGATTGTTGTTGTCCTGCCCGATGGGGCCGAGCGCCTTGGCATTTTCGCGCTCGGTGAGGACTACATGGAGCTGGAGTCCTTCTGCATCCATGTGGGCAAAGACCTTTTCCCACTGATCGAGCTTGCTGACGTCGAACCGCTCTCGTTCGGTGTGGGACGTCCAGGGCCACACGTCACAGCCATCGCCCGAATCCAGATTATAGGTTAAAAGGTAAAGGTTGTTTGCCCCCACACTACTCAGATAGTTGATCCCGCCAATCAAGCCTTTGCCCTTGGATCCTTTCCAGAACGGGTCGCCGGTCTTCCAATCGGAGACATGCGGCGTGAAGGCGTGAAGTGAGTTGTCGATCCCTTCGCCGGCGCAATCGGTGTCGTAGGTGCCGTCGAAATCGGCGTAGGCGAGCAGGTTCTCCGGGGTATTGGGGGATACCTTGATGAAGTATTCGCCCGAGCCGGCGAATCGGAAATAGTGCTCGCCCACGTAACGCAGCATCCCTTTGCGGCGAAAATCCGTGTCGGGCTTGTCCGTCCCCCCGATGGTAAAGGCGCCGCTTGCGCCGTTAAAGGAGGTGGCTGCGCCGGCGCCTGTCGCGAGATCCACCGACACATAAGCGCCTGTCCGAAACGATGCGGTGTAGATCCATGCGCCTTCGTGGTCTGGCGTGAAGTGCACACGCCATTGATTCCCACTCGTTGCACTGGTTTCGCCGGCGTTGCCATCACCCGCATAAAACCCGGGGACCGAATAGGTTACACCCGTCGCCGTATGGGTGAAGGTGACCTGGAGGCGGTAGTCCGTAAAGGGGTTGATCGCGGCCGTTTCACTCGTCTGCGGCCCGCTAAACGAAACCGTGACCCGGTGCCAGATGCGCAGCTCGCCGGATACGACGTTCGCACGCAGCGGCAGTGCCCAGGCGACGGCCAGCACAGCGAGGAGACCACTTCTAAAACACAGATGACAGAACACGCGCGCGGCAGCCGATTAGGTACGCAGAACACCAAAAGCCTGGTGAGCGCAGGAACGAAACCGGTACGGCGATAGCGAGGGCGTCCGGGCCAGTCATGCACAGTCGATGGCTCGGGGGGCGACAAAGAGGATGCCAGAAGGCGACGGCCAGGGCCACGGGGAGTAACGGGCCCGACGATCGTAATAAAGCGATCCCTACAATACGGCCAGGGAGCGGGGCCGGCCCACCTGGCCAAGCCTCGCTCCCAAACCATGTATCAAAATCGTTATTTCAGCAGTATCATCTTGCCCGTATCACTCACCGTCTGCGCGGGCATGACGGCTTCGACGCGGTAGAGGTAGACGCCGGAGGCAAGGCCGCGGCCATCCATCTCGATCTGCCGGCTCTGGCCGGCGGCCAGCTTGATCGCGTTGATCTGGCGGACGCGCCGGCCGAGGAGGTCGAACACCTCAATGCTCACATCGGCGGCTTCCGGCAGGTCGAATACGATCTGCGTGACCGGGTTAAACGGATTCGGATAGTTTCCTTTAAGGCCAAAGGCTTCCGGCAGTTCGGACTGCCACTCGCTGAGGCTCTGGATCATCAGGGCGTCGGTTTCGGCATCTTCGATAGCCAGCGTGCCGCCCGTACGGACCCGGAAGGTCTCGACCTCGGCGCCGTTGCGCATCCGGCTGACCACGTACTCATTGTCGTTTCCACCTTCGGGCAGGGCCTCCATCCGCAGGGTGAGCGGGAAAGCCACGTGCTTGAGCTGGACGACGTTGGCAGTAGTTTTCGAGAGCCTCGACTGGTCGGCGTACCGGATATCGAACGCAACGTCTGGGGCCAGAGGCGGCATACTGTACTGTGTCAGCAGGGCGTCCTCGATCTCGCCACCGAAGTGGAGCGTTTGGAGCCGGCCCTCGTCATCGCTTATCGCCACACGGCCGAAGCTTCCGAGGTCGGTCGGGTCGTTGGGGAGGCGGAAGGAGGACGTATTGCTGCAGTCGAAGCGCAACGCGCCGGCTTCTTTCGCCCGCACCCAGTACCCGCGTCCCTGCTGCAAGCGATCGGCCGGCTGGTAGCCGGAATCGGTGTCGTAGCGGTAGAGCGAGTTCGGAACGATGTGCTCGGCGCCGGCCATGAGGTTCAGGTCGAGGTCACACGAGGCGCCGGCGATCATATTCCAGCCGGCCTTGAGAGCCACTGTCATCGTATCGAGGCGTTCGCCCTGGAGCGTCGTCAGCTGTTCTTCCTCGGCGCGGGCCCAGTATCCGCGGCCGCCGATCATGGCGGTCGTGGGGGCATACTTGCCATCGGCATACTGGAGCAGCTCATCGGTGGCGAACGTCTGACCGGCGTTGGCTTCCGAAACGAGCGGCAGGCCGACGAGCGACCACGATCCGTCGAGCACTTGCTGGTAGCGGCGGACGATGAACGTGTTGTCGACGCCGTTGTAGCGGGCATTAAGCGGCACCGTGGCCGGCGTCGGGACGATTTCGATCCCGCTGACGAACGGATTGTCGACGACGCGGAAGAAGTTGATGTCGATGTTGCCATCGGACACCGTCACGATGAAGCTCTTCTTCACCGCCGTCTGGTAGCCGGCGTCCGCGACGACGTCGTAGTCGTTGAGTACGAGGTTGTTTTCGATGACCACATCGAATAGCCGCTCGCCGATGTCGTTCGTGGCTGTTCCGGTTTCGGCGAAGTAGAGGTTGACCTCATAGTCGCCGGCCAGACCGACCGGAAAGTTCCACTCCATGAGCGTCCCGCCAACGGGATCCCATCGGTTGCTGCTGAAGATTTCGGACGGAGCGTCTGTGGTGTTGGAGCCAACGAAGGCGGCTTTGGAGATCGAGTTATCGCCCCCGGTGGCCGCGTTGCTGAACGGCGCCGGCTTGTTCTTCGTATCCCGCTCCCACACGATCGGCGTGTCGCTGATGCTGCCGTTGCCGGCGTTGACGCGGAACAGCGGATCGATTGTCGTGGCGGATTCGATAAACGTGGCGGTGATCGAGGCGTCCGTAAAAACAGAGTAGTTGAACGGGTTGTCCGGGCTGACGATGTCACCCGACCAGGCGCTGAACTGCCAGCCTGGATCGGGGATGGCCGTGAGCGTAACCACCTCGCCGTCCGAGTACAGCGGCTTATCTGGCGTCTTCGTGACGGTACCGCTGCCAACGATGGTGACCTCGACAAACGAGAGGTGGACATTGGTCCCGTCGCCGGTGAGCGTGACGACCGCCGGCGAGCCGGCGCCGGTGTGCGCGATTTCGAGCGAGGCCGTTCGAACACCCTCCGTCGTTGGCGTGAGGACGACCTCGAGCGAATCCATGGCGCCGGAGGCCAGGTTGACCGAGCCCACGAAGTCGTGGCTGAACTCGGCGGCGTTAGCGCCCGTAATCGAGACGCCCGTCACCGTGCGGGCACCTGTCGACGTATTTGAGTAGTACACCTGCTTCGGGGCCGAGGCCACATCGACGGGCACGGAGAAGAAGTCGACGGTCGCCGGCGAGGCGAACAGGTCGGCGCCGAGGACGGGCCGGATCTCGAGAGCGTGGACAATCGGGTTGTCGATCACGTGCGCCAACTCGATGGTGACCGATCCGTCGGCCACGTTCACCACGGCCGACTTCTTGATCGTCGTGTTCGCGCCGGCTTCGGCGAAGATGTCGAAGTCTTCGAACACCATCGCATTTTCCATTTTGATATCGAACACGCGACCCCCCACGGTATGGTTGCTCGCGTCCGATTCAAGGAAGTACAGATTGACCTGGTAGAGGCCTACCTGGGGCGCGGCGAAATTCCAGATCATCTCGACGCCGCCCGTCGGATCCCACCGGTTGGTGAGGAAAACATCGTTCGGGGCATCCGTGCCGTTGACGCCGGTGAAGGTCGTGATCTTACCCGTCCTATTGTCGTTACCGCTGGCGTTCACGTGGGGGGACGGGATATTCTTCGTATCGCGGTCCCAATCCTTGAGCGCATCGACGAGGTTGCCGCCGCCGGCATTCACGCGGAAGATCGGATCGCCCGTGACGACCCCGCCACCGCCATTGACGCCTTCGCCGCTCACGGGGATAGCGATCGAGCCGTTCGAGCCGTTGTGGTTTACAGTCAGCGTGGCGTTGACCGCGCCGAGGGTGGTCGGTGCGAAGGTGACATCGGCGTACAGCGTGTCTCCAGGAGGGATGACCGCCGGCAGGCTGAAGGCATAGCTCAGGCTGAAGGCCGGGCTACCGGTGAGACTGAGGCTCGAAATCGAGATGTCCTGGTTGCCGCCAGTGTTATACAGGGCGATCATCTCGGCATCATCCAATCCCGTCTGGACCAGCCCGAAGGCCAGCGTCGTCGGGTCGGCCGCGAGCGTGCTCGGGACGACGGAACCGGGATCGGAAAGCGCCGTGCGGTCGAACACCTCCATGGTGCTCATTTCGGGTCCGCCACCCGTTTCGCCCGAGCCGGCCGCGATATAGACGCGCGTGCCATCCACCACGGCCGCGGTGCCGTGGCGTCCGGTGTTCAGGGCGTCGAGCGTCCGCCAGCTATTGGTGCTGGTATCCAGGACTTCAACCTCGTTGTGCGCCAGCTGCTGGAGGCCGCTTTCGCCGCCGAGGATGAAGAGGTCGTTGCCGACGACCGCCGCGGCGGTGCCGCCGCGCGGGGTCGGGATGTTGCCGGTGAGGACCGGTAGCGTGGACCAGGAGCCGGCGTTAAAGTCGTATACATCCACTTCGGGGATCGTGCTGCCGACGCTGCCGGCGCGACCGCCGGCGACGTAGAGCTTGTCGCCGATGATGGCCGCGTTGAAGTGGTCGCGTCCGCGGGGCATGTTCGGCATGATCGTCCAGGCGCCCGTCGCGGGATCGTACTGGTCGAACATGGGCAGGTACACGGCCGAGCCGGCATGTCCGCCGAGGCTGCCGCTCACCAGGTAGAGCTTCCCGTTGTAGGCCACCGCTCCGGCGCTACCGCGGAGGCGGGCGGCGGGGATGGTCGCTCCGACGGTCCAGGTGTCTGTATTCGGGGCGTAGGTGTAGATGTTCGGCACGGGCGTTTCGCTCGGGAAATCACCCACATAAGCGCCAGCAACGTACACGACATTGCCCAGAGAGACCGCCTGGAAGTGGTGCATCTGGATCGGAGGCAGCGAGAGCTGCGTCCAGGCGCCAGTGGCCGGGACGAACCGATCCGTTCTGCGGCTGCCTCGACCGCCGATCAGGTAGAAATTGTTATCGTGCTTTACGAACGTATTCTCATGGCGCTGGCGCGGATCGGTCGGGGCCTGGTAGGTGTGCCAGAGGTCGGCGATCGGGTTGGGGTCCTGCGCGACATCGATGGCATCCCAGGTGGCGGCGAAGACCGGGCCGGCGCCGGCCGAGGTCGAGATGATACCCACGGCGAGGCCCGAGGGCACGCCTGGAGCGACCTGGTACGTGCCCTGGATAGCCTGCAAGAGGCTGCCAGACACCTGGAGGGGGAGACCGAGGTAGACGGCTGGCTGGTTATCCTGGATGTACTTCGGTTGGATGGTGCCCGCGACCGGATTGACCGTGAGCAGGAGGTCGATGTTGATAGCATCGGCCGCGGTCGCGGCGATATAGTTGGTGACGGTGGCCACCCCGCCGGCTTCGTGGATCACCTGGAGCCCGCCGGCGCCCGCCTGGGCGTTGAGGGCCACCTTGACATAGTTATCCATGTTACCCGGCCCGATGTACATACCCAGCGCCTGATTGTCCTGCGGCGTGACGCCGTCGAAGAACGGCCCGGTAATGCGCACCTTGACCGTGTAAGGCCCGGAGACGCCGGCCACGTTCACGCCAAACTGGAAGCCGTTCTCCTGCGTGTTAGTAGCACCCGTGGCATCTCCTTCGGAGACGGCGGAGACCGTGAAGAGGCCGGCCGTTCCGCCGGGCACGAGGTTATTCTCCTCGTACTGATCCAGATAATTCGTGACCCCGTTGGTCATGAGGCCCGTGAAGCCTACGCCGTAGAAGCCGGTGCCCGGGTCTTCGTTGAGGAGCGGGTAATTTACAGGCAGGGTGAGACCCGTGCCGTTCGTGGCATCGGTGGCGAAGGAGTCGTTGAGGTCGTTGACGCCGTCGTTGTCGTCATCCGCATCCAGGAGGTTGGACGTGAGGTCGCCGTCGTTATCCGCCGGCTTGCTGGCGGCCGAACACGGGTTGGACGCATTCAGCGTCTCGTCTTCGTTATCGAAGCCGTCGCCGTCCTCATCGAGGAGCGGGTCGGACACGCCGGTGCAGACGCCGCCGGCGGCGCCGCCGTAATCGCCCGGCTCAAACACCCAGATGTCGTAGCTGGCGAAGTCGGCCGCCCAGATGGTGCCGGGGAACGGATCGGTGTCGCCCT
>JAWXAX010000157.1 GCA_034439735.1 Rhodothermales bacterium
TCGCGGTGCTCCCCATGCAGGATGTGCTCGGTCTCCGCAGCGAAGGCCGGGTCAATACGCCGGGGACGGTCGGCGCCCCCAACTGGGGCTGGCGCTTCCAGCCAGAGCAACTCACACATGAGGCGGTGGAGCGACTGCGGGAGCTGACGGCGGTGTATGGGAGGGTGGTGGCCAGCGCCCTGTCAGCCCGCTGATAATCGGTTACAGAATGGCTTCCCAGGGATTCAATAGGGGCACATCCGTCATGGAAAAGTCGGCCGTATTTCGTGTGACAAGGGTGCAGCGGTGCTGTAGTGCGATTGCGGCGATGAGTGAATCGATAGCGGGTAAGGTGCGCCCTTCGACGGATAGGCGGCCGACCAGCTCGCCCCATGTGATGCTTGACTGGATGTCCAGCAGGAGTATCCGCGATTGGAAGCGATACAGCAGATCGTCAAAAAGCCACAATTCGAGCTGGCGCTTGCGTTCAGAATCGGCCAACCGGGCGATGCCTTTCTGTAGTTCCCCTAGTGTGATGACGCTCAGGTAAATGCTGTTCGGTTCCTGGGAGTCGAGCCACTCCAGCACACGTCTTTCAGGATTTCTTGTGACAAGCTCTGAAATGACGTTTGTATCCAGAAGATATTTCATAGCTCCAATACATCCCGTAGCGGACTCGAGTCTCTGGACAGATCGATGTCCAAACCGACGAGCGGAGACGTACGAAAGAACTCCGTCAGGCTCGTTTGCGACGCCTGAAGCCGGCGATACTCCGCATACGACAGCACCACCACGGCCTGAATGCCTCGCCGCGTGATAATTTGAGGCCCTTCGTTGAGCGCGTCCTCAACTACCTCGCTGAGGCGGTTCTTGGCTTCCTGCAACTGCCATTCATTCGACATATAGATACCTGTCTAGTCTGTCTAGATAATACGCTCTACTCACCCCAGCTGTCAAGCGTTCCCATCCCCGATCCATCAAACATGCCAGGCCGCTGAACCACTCTTTCTTTTCATCAGCCTTCCAGGTGAGCCGGGATATACGTTCGCCATGGCTAATGGGTCATGGATTGGGAGAATAGGTCACGCAACGGGTGAACACAGTCGCGCTCCCTACACCACGCGCAGAATAACCACCGAGCGCGGCTCGATCACGATCATTTCGCCGGGTGAATAGGTCGCCGCCGGCGGGGCGGCTTCGTCGAGGGGATCCACCGTCACCCAGGGCGTGGTCATCCGTGCCGAGCCGTTGGGGAGCTTGGCGGAGACGGCATGACCGGCGGCGTTGAGCCATACCATGAAGGTGTCGTCTCGCAACGTATTCCCCCGGGCGTCGACGCTGTTGATGTGGCTGCCGTTGAGGAGCATGCCGAGGGTTTGCAGGTTGGCGTCGGACCAGTCGCCGTTATCCATTTCGCGGCCGGCGGGGTGCCACCAGATCACGTCGCGCTCACCGTCGCCGTCGCGCCGGCCGGTCAGGAAGCGGTGCCGGTTGAAGTTCGGATGCGCCTTCCGAAACGCGATCAGGCGCGAGACATACGCCAGAAACTCCTGCTGTTGCTCGTCCAGCGACCAGTCGTACCAGTTGATCGCGTTATCCTGGCAATAGGCGTTGTTGTTGCCGTGTTGCGTGCGGGATAACTCGTCGCCGCCAAGCAGCATGGGCACGCCCTGCGACAGCAGCAACGTAGCGATCAGACCCCGTTTGGTTCGCTCGCGGTTTTCAACGACCACTGGCACATCCGTTAGGCCTTCGATCCCGAAGTTGATACTGTGGTTGTCGTTGTGCCCGTCGCGGTTGCCCTCGCCGTTTGCGAGGTTGTGTTTCTCTACGTAGCTGACGAAGTCCTGGAGCGTATACCCGTCGTGGGCGGTGATGAAATTGATGGAGGCGAAGGGCCGGCGGCCCGAACGTTCGTAGAGGTCGCTGGAGCCGGCAGCGTTGGTCGCCATCGGCCCGGTCAGCCCCCGGTCGCCGCGCCAGTAGCGCCGGATGACATCGCGATACCGCCCGTTCCACTCCGTCCACTGCCACGGGAAGCCGCCCACCTGATACCCGCCGGGGCCGACATCCCAGGGTTCGGCGATCAACTTAACGCGGCTCAGGACCGGGTCCTGCTGGATGATCTGAAAAAAGGCCGACAGCATGTCCACATCGAACAATTCGCGGGCAAGGGCCGACGCGAGGTCGAACCGAAAACCATCCACGTGCATCTCCTGGACCCAGTACCGCAGGCTGTCCATGATGAGCTGGAGGACGTACGAATTGCCGGCGTCGAGCGTATTGCCCGTCCCGGTGTAATCGATCAAGAACCGTCGATTTTCGGGGTTTTCCTTGTAATACGACCGGTTGTCGATCCCCCGAAACGACAGCGTCGGCCCGAGCCGGCTGCCTTCGCCCGTGTGGTTGTAGACGACATCGATGATGACCTCGAAGCCGGCCTGATGCAGGGCCCGGACCATCATCTTGAACTCGCGCACGGCGGTGAGCCGGCCCTCGGAGGCATACGACGGCTCCGGCGCAAAAAACGAAAGGGTGTTGTAGCCCCAGTAGTTAGAGAGGCCCTGTTTTACTAAAAACTCGTCCTGCACTTTCGCATGGACCGGCAGGAGCTGGATCGTCGTCACCCCCAACGCGGTGAGGTGAGCGAGCACAGGCTCGGAGACGAGGCCGAGGTAGGTGCCGCGCAGCAGCGAGTCCACCTCCGGATGCAACATGCTGATGCCACGGACATGGGTTTCGTAGATGATCGTCTCCTCCCATGGGATTTGGGGCGATCGATCCTCGCCCCATTCGAAGCGGGATTCGACCACGACGCCGAGCGGCGCAAACGCCGCGCTGTCCAGCTCCGAAAACGAAAGATCCTCGTCGGGGTGATCTTTGATGAAGCCGAACAGGCTGTCGTCCCATTGCAACGACCGGCCGATGGCCCTGGCGTAGGGGTCCAACAGCACCTTGTTCGGGTTAAATCGATGCCCCTCAAAGGGATTAAACGGCCCGTAGACGCGGTACCCGTAGAGTTGCCCTGGCCGGAGTTGCGGCACGTACATATGCCAGATGGGCCCCGTTCGCTCGGCCATGACGATCGCCCTGGAGGGCTCGGGGGCGTCCGGCGCGTCGAACAACACCAGTTCAATATCCGTGGCGTACTGGCTGTATAATGCGAAGTTGACCCCCAGCCCATCCCAGGTGGCGCCTAGAGGATAGGGTTTCCCCGGCCATGCTCTGACGCCGGCGATGGGTCTCTTGTCTACCTGGTCCAAAATTCCTTTCATACACCGACTGGCTGAACTCGGTAAGGATCTCGGAACGGAGTATCGGCTTTTCCCGAGAGTATTCCGTGCCAACCCGTAAGATTCTCGGAGATTCAATATCTGGTTGCAGGGTTGGCAGGTTGGCAGGTTTCGTAGACTTGAAGGTGTATCTTATTGACTGACGTTTCGCGTTAAACGTTTTTTCGTTTTGCCAACCTGAGATCCTTCGTGTCCGTCGGCTACGCCGCCGTCCCTCAGGACAGGCCTGCCAACTTGCAACCTTCCAACCTGCAACCTCGCATCCATGACCTGGCTGAGCCCTCAAGACCTCGAGAACTGGCGCTCCGGCGCGTATGCGGCCTGTTACGAGCGCCTCGGCGCCCATATCGACGCCGGCGGTGTCTGGTTCTGCGTGTGGGCGCCGCATGCGGAATGGGTTTCCGTCATCGGCGACTTCAATGCCTGGTCTCCGGGGGCGCATCCGCTCCACCGCATCGAAGAAGGGCTCTGGCTAGTACACGTGCCGGGCCTGGGCGCCGGCGCGCACTACAAGTACCACATCCGACGCGGCCACTACTGGGCCGACAAGGCCGATCCGTATAGCTTCGCCCTGGAGCCCCCGCACTCCCAGGGGAGCGATATCCAGGGGCTGGCGTCTATCGTGGCCGATCTACACACCCATACCTGGGAAGATGGCCATTGGATGACGAACCGGCGCGGCCCTTCCGGCATGGCCGACCCGATCTCGATCTACGAGGTGCATCTCGGCTCCTGGAAGAAAAACGAAGAGGGGTATTCCTTCGGTTACCGCGACATCGCCGAGCCTCTGGCGAAGTATGTGAAGGAGATGGGGTTCACCCACGTGGAGTTCATGCCGCTCATGGAGCATCCATTTTATGGATCGTGGGGGTATCAGCTGGTGGGATATTTTGCGCCTACCTACCGGTTTGGATCGCCGGCGGACCTGATGTACCTCATCGACTACCTCCACCGCGAGGGGATCGGGGTATTGCTGGACTGGGTGCCGGCGCACTTCGCCACCGACCCGCAGGGCCTCGTGTTTTTCGACGGCTCGCCGCTATACGAGTACGAAGACATGCGCATGCGCATGCATCCCGATTGGGGAACGTATGTCTTCGACTACACGAAGCCGGGGGTGCGCAACTTCCTCATCTCGAACGCGCTCTTCTGGTTGGATCGCTACCACATCGACGGCCTCCGTGTGGACGCCGTCGCCTCGATGCTCTACCGCGACTATTCCCGCACGGAATGGACGCCGAATCAGTACGGCGGCCGGGAAAACATCGAGGCCATCGATCTCCTCAAAACGGTCAATGAACACGTCTACAGCCGCTTCCCCGAGGCCATGATGATCGCCGAGGAGTCGACCGCATGGCCCGGCGTCTCGCAACCGACGTTTAACAACGGCCTGGGCTTCCTGTACAAGTGGAACATGGGCTGGATGCACGACACCCTGAAATACGTGAGCCGCGAGGCCGTGCACCGCAAATTCCACCAGAACGATCTGACGTTTTCGTTCGTCTACGCGTTCTCCGAGCACTACATGCTGCCGCTGTCCCACGACGAGGTCGTCCACGGCAAGGGGTCGCTCTGGAACAAGATGCCGGGCGATATCTGGCAGCGGGCCGCCAATTTACGCCTGCTGTACGGCCATATGTTTGGCCATCCCGGTAAGAAACTGCTGTTTATGGGGTCGGAGATCGGGCAGGTGACGGAGTGGAATCACAACGGCACCGTCCAGTGGGATATCCTGGAGCACGCGCCCCACGCCGGCTTGCAGCGGTGGGTACAGGCCCTCAACACGCTTTATTCCACCCATCCGGCACTCTGGCGGGACGACCACGACACCTTCTACTTCATCGACCACAGCGACCACGAACAGAGCGTCGTCTCCTATGTACGCCACGATGGCGACGATCTGTTGGTCTTTGTGCTCAACTTCACCCCCGTGCCGCGAGAAGGGTATGAGATCGGACTGCCGTTCAAAGGCAACTGGGTGGAAGTGCTGAATAGCGACGCCGAGGTGTTCGGTGGAAGCGGCGTGTCGAATGGAGAGCGCATCGTGGCCGGCAAGAAGCCTAAACACGGCCAGGCGGCATCGGCCACGCTGGTGTTGCCCCCGCTGGGTTTTCTGGCACTGAGGCTGGAAACGAAGCGGACGGCATCACGCAAGAAGGGCTGAAAGGACGAGCGAGCGCGTCGACTTACTTCCAGTTGCGGGGCTCGACGACGACGTCAAACGTAACGGCGTTAAACGGCTGTATGAGCGTCGAATCTACCTGGCCGGTGCGTGGATCGACGTAGAAGGGCGCCGATTGCGACCCGAGGCCGTCCGGCTGGATGACACTGATTTCCGACTGCTTCAGCCCCCGCTTGATCAACTCGCTGACCACGGCCTCGGCGCGTTCGGTGCTGATCCGGATGTTTTTGATCTCGTTGGCGCCTGCCGTGGCGTGTCCGTACACACTGATGACCAGGTTCTTGTGACCGATCTGCGCCTGCTGTAGGACGCCGCGGACGGCCAGGAACACCTCGTGCATGGCATCGCGACGCGACGAGTCCGGCATGGCAGATTTATCCTGGAAATAGATCACCTTCTGTTCGAGCGCCGTCTCCTGGGCACGGAGCAGCAACTCGTCAAAAACCTCGGCGCCGTCATCGTTATAACTGACGATACCGATCAGGTATTTGGCCTTGTCGCGAGCCGATTCCTTCCATTCCTTCGGCACTTGCTGACCGCTGGACGTCAGGACGCCGTTCTCGAATTGGAGCGTGACTTCCGGAGGGATGGGCCCGAGGAACTGATAGGCGCGCCGCAGAAGAATCGGCGACGACATATCCATATAGGGTGTCCAGGACTCCGTGACCTGGCCGGCAGGCAGACTCGTGCGCACCCGGAGCGAGTCGCTGGGGGTAGCCAGCGGATCCCGAAGGCCCGTGACAAACCACTTTCCGTCGTTGCGGCCGGCGTCAATGACAAAGATGCCCGGCTCCGTTTTCAAGAGCGCGAGGTAGTCTTTCCAGTACGCGTTGTCGCGCACGAAGAAAAACGTCATGGCGCTGAGCCAGACCACGATCCCACCCAGCATGACCCAGAACAGGGGCGATATCGGCCGCTGCGGGATCTGGTAGTGGGAGAGTAACTCCCCTTCCAGGATGGGGCGGGTGGATTCGAACGGCGTGATGTCGCCGTCGAAAAATGTCAGTGCGGCGTTAAACTGGAGATGAATCGAACGCGCGGTGTCCTTGAGGACTCGACGCAGATCGGGCTCGGGCGTGCCGCGGACGACGGCCGCGAGGATGGCCTTCGGCCCCTGCTCGATCCAGACCGTCAGTTCGCCCACCTGCAGCGTCGCAAGCCCCTCCTCGGCGCGGGTGCCGAACGAGTCCTGCACAAAATCCTGGATCGCGGTGAGCATGCTGGAAACGAGCGATCCGTCCTGCGCCTTCACCGAGTCCGCCACCACGTGCTGCAGCGGCAACCCACTGATCCGATGAATGAGGAACACCTGCTCGACACGATACCGGAGCGTGTGGCTGAGCACAACCTCCGAGAACGAGCGCTTGGTGCGGATGGCCTCGTATTGCCACTTGATGCCGTTCAGCGATACCCCGTATTGCAGCGCCCACTTGACCGCGTTGCGGGTGGATCGGAAGGACTCCTTGATGCCTCGTTTCAACGCCGGCACCATCAACGGTGAAATCCCGTCGATCAGCGTCTCGGTGTCCTGCTGAACGGCCACGTCAAGCGTACGGCTGAACGTCTGCGCCAGCGCCTTCGCGAGCTTGTCGCCCTTGCGGGCGTTGATGGCCACGGCCTCGGGCAGGTACTTGGCGACCGCGCCAAGCTGCGAATCAGGGGCCTCCAGTTCATCCAACCGGCGATGCAACTGCATCAGCTGATACTGCTCGGGCGCCAGAAGAAGCCGCCGGAGTTCCTCGACCTCTTCGTCGGAGATCTTGCTGAACGCACTGTCGACAGCACCCCCATAGACAGAACCTACCGCCTTCGATCCCAAAGGGGCGCTCTTATAGGGGTTGACCGACGGTGCTTTCGACATTCCAAACTCCTCAATGATGGAATTTTGCAAGCGCTTAAGATACGAATAGAAGAAAACGAAGTCCGGAATTTATTCTTCCCGTTCTAAAAAATCTACAGGATCCGCACGTCGTATCTGGATCGAACGGAATCCCGAAGGAGCACGGTCCGGGAGGCGCTACCGGAAAGGGGGTTGTACGAACAACAGGAATACCCCCGATCGAGGACATCCCCCTATCCTGGCGGGCGTATACCCCATGCGTTTCTGACGCATCCAGCCATGCGCCTCCGGCGCTACGCCAACCGTGCCGTCGATCCGCGGACTTCTGTACGGCCCCGTTGCGCATTCCCGGGGAACTAACGGCGGCGTGGTGCGCTCTGTTTGCCCTCCTTACGTTCGTAACGCGTATTGTGGACACCGGACGCATCCCGCCTCTTTTCGGTCTTCCGGCATCCTGATGGGCCGCAACGAATCCTCTTTATGCTTGTTGCTTCCCCACAGCACCCTCCCCCACATGGCCTAATGACTCAGAAAAAGATCTGTACGCTCGGTACGTCGGCTGTCGGCAAGAGTAGCCTCGTCGCGCGATTCGTCAAGGGGATCTTCTCCGACCAGTACCTGACGACCATCGGAGTAAAAATCGATAAAAAAACGGTCACGGCCCGGGGCCAGAAAGTCGACCTACTCATCTGGGATTTAAATGGAGAGGATCGATTCCAAAAACTCTCCATGAACTACCTACGCGGGACGGCCGGATATTTGTTAGTGATTGATGGTACCCGACGCTCCACCATGGACGCCGCGATCGCCCTGCACCACAAAGCCCAGGCAACGATCGGTGATGTGCCGTTTGTGGTGTTGATCAATAAGGCGGACATCTCCAGCGAGTGGGAAGTCCGCGAGGACGAGATCGCGGAGATGCGGGCGCGCGGGTGGAATATCCAACACACCAGCGCCAGAACGGGCGCCGGCGTCGAAAAAGCGTTTATCGACCTCGCCCACAAGCTCGTATAGGCCCCACGCCTCTTCTCCCCACCCGCCGCGTACGATCGACATGAACCCTCTTGTGCTTCCGCCGAACCTCCTGGCCCAGCTCGATATGGCTGTGCTCCGGCGCGAGAGCGACGGCCGTTTTGTCCTTCTGGGCGAGGCGCCGACCTGGCTACGCGACATCTACCCTAAACTACCCTCAAACGGCGCGCCCTGGAATCCCGAACAGCACCTGCTTTACCTCGGCCACTTCATCGAAGAAGCCGACACCATCTGGGCCGGCGACGGTTCCGCGCAGCTCGTCTCGGATATCTGGACCGAAGAAGCCACCTCCGGCAAGGAATGGCTCCTCGAAGCGACCGCCATGAAACTCGACGGGCAGAACATTCTCCTGATCAAGTTCCCATCGAGCGACTTTAAAACGCTCCGCAGCGTCTACCAGGAAGCCCGCGACCAGGGCCTCCGGCAATACACGCTCCTCAAGGAGATCGATAAGCGCGAGGTGTTGCTCCACTGCACCGTGCACGACCTCTCCGCGCCGCTCGCCGGCATCCGCGCCAGCCTCTGGCTGTTGAAGGAGGATGAGATGGTCAAGCCCGTGGGCGACGAGTTCCTGCAGATCGGCCTCGAGCAGGTCGATAAGATGCAGGGCCTCATCCAGGACACGCTCGTCACGTTCTCCACGCGCTCCAAACCGCTTCTCCAGACCGCCGCGAACCTCGAGGACGCGCCCAACATAGAGGAAAGCATCCGGGAAGTGATCGACGCCCTATCGGCCATGGCGTCGCTCAAAAGCGTAACCTTCCGCCTCTCCCTGGAAGGCCCGCCGGACACCAGCTGGCAGGTTGCCGGCGACCACGCTCGGCTCGAACGCATTCTCTTTAACCTGCTCGAAAACGCCCTCCGCCACACGCGCGACGGCTCTGTCATCGCCGTCCGGCTCCGCGACGAGGGCAACGCCATCCGCATCAGCATCAAGGACCAGGGCGAAGGCGTCCCGACTGACATGATGAACAAGCTGTTCCAGAAATTCTCGCAGGGCGGCACCAACACCGGAAAAGTCGGCCTCGGCCTCTACTTCTGCCGCATCACCGTCGAAGACTGGGGGGGCCAGATCGGCTGCCTGCCCAACATGCGCGACGGCGCCTGCTTTTGGTTTACGCTGCCGAAAGCGGAGGTTGATAGTGAAAAGTGAAAAGTGAGAAATGAAAAGTGAAAAGTGAGAAGTGAGAAGTGAAAAGTGAGCGCTTAACAACGTAACGTTTGCATACCCCACTTTGCCTTTTTCATTTTGCATTTTGCATTGACTCCCTTTCCTCACGGAATGCCCAACAATTTGTGTGTCTGCAAACTCAGGCGCCAGGGAGGATTTGACAGGCAGTAAGCCATGGCCGCCCGGGTGTTTACCTCACGGTCCGGGCCATCCATCGGCTGCAGGAAAAAATGCGTAAACGCCAGGCCGGCAAACCGCTCCGGCATCGCGTTGGCCTGGGGATAAACCAGCTTCAACTCGTCGCCCTTCTCTACCACCAGCGTAGCGCCGGCTTTCGGGCTCACACACACCCAGTCCAGCCCTGCCGGCGGCGCCACCGTCCCGTTCGTCTCTACTCCCACCTCAAACCCGCGCGCGTGCAACGCCTCGATCAATTCCACATCTAGCTGCAATAGCGGTTCTCCGCCGGTACAGACGACATACGCACCGCCCATCCCAGCCGGCCACAATCCGGCCACGATGTCGGCCAGGCCATCCGCAGCGTAGCGCCCCCCGTTTTCGCCGTCCATCCCCACAAAATCGGTATCGCAGAACGTACACACCGCCGTCGCTCGGTCCTCCTCCCGCCCGGTCCACAGATTACACCCGGCGAAGCGCAGGAATACCGCTGGCCGGCCGGTCTGCGCCCCCTCCCCTTGCAGGGTGTAGTAGATTTCTTTGACGGCGTACATGTAATGGGGGATTTCGACGGCGTTTAGTAGGCGGTAAACTCGCTGAGACGCCCCACCGGGACGTCTCTACACACCGTGCTTAGCAACGGCTTGAACGTGGACGATGATCCAGCGAGTCCGGGACCATCAGCCGTGACCCGCCAACAGACGCCGCCGAAAATCGGCCCGGAGGGAGTCGATCTCGCCCACGATGTCGGCGCGCTGGCCGGCCATATCGGGCGTCGCCGGCAGGGTGTAGAGTTCCATCAATAGAGACTTGAGCGCTTCGGCGCGGGAGGCGCGGAGGGAGGCGATGTTCATCGGGGAATCCGGATGGGATGAGATAGATCACCCCCGGAGTATCGGCACTGTTGATCCCGATTAAAGTGGCGATCGAAATCCCATCGCCCCATCCCATCCGACTACCGCACAAGGCGAACCCGCACGGCCTTCAGATCGATGCTCCGGCCCTGTTCCAGGGTGAGGGCATGGACGGAGAGCTGGGTGACGCCGGCCTCCAAGCGCAGGGTCCCCATCACCAGCGACGCCCATTCCTTTTCGTAGACTTCCTTCCGCAGGACGCGATCCGGACTAAACACCGGCAGCGGGTCGTGGGCGCTATCGACGGTTTTTTCAAGCGACTGCCCACCCACCAAGACGCGCAGCCGGCTCCCCAGGTGAGTCTCGGCGACCGTATACAGCAGCGTGACCTCGTATCGACCCGACGTCTGTACATCGACCGGCCACTGGGGATAGGCCTCCGCGCTCACCCAGTCCGTCACCCAGTCGTTGGCCCAGCCGGCGGCCACATCGTAGTTGATCCCCTCCCCGGGCGCGGGTATGAGGTAGGCCTCGTTTCCGGGTAGCGTCACGGCTGGTCTTGCGGCGTACCCAATGCCCGTAGGAATCGGCTCGAAATTGCCGGCACCGACCTCATCGAACCAGTCGCGATACGCCGTTCCGAGCCGTCCCAGCACATCGGGATGCTGGGCGCCCACCTCGATGTGTTGCCCGGGATCGTTCAGCATGTCGTACAGCTCCCACGCGTTGCCCTTGTTGACCGCTCGCCATCGATCGGTGCGGACGGATCCAGGGAACGGCTGGACGATGCCTCCGCCGTACCAGTGCGTAAAAAGGGCGCGTTCGGGCCAATCGACGGCGGCGTCGCCGCGCAGGAGAGGCGCCAGGCTGACGCCATCGAATGCCGGCCCATCGGGAGCCACGCCGGCGAGGTCGAGCAGGGTGGGCATGAGGTCGATATGTGCCGCTAGCTCGCGCACGACCGTATCTCGGGGAATCCGATCGGGCCATCGGACAAACAGCGGCACGCGGACGCCGCCTTCATCTACATGGCCTTTACATCCCTTCATATCGCCGTTATATCGATTGCAGCCGTTCGGGCCATTATCGGTCAGGAACACCACGATCGTGTTGTCGGCGAGGCCGTGGTGGTCCAGGGCCTCGAGCAGCCGGCCCATATTGTCGTCCACCTGTTCGACCATCCCATAAATCGATGCCTTCTCGCTGTCGAATCCGCGACCCGTATATCGATCGAAATACGTATCGGGCACCTGAAACGGCGAGTGGGGCGCATTGTAGGCCACATACGCAAAGAACGGGCGCTCCCGGTGCTGTTCTATGAAGCCCAACGCGGCGTCGGTCAGGACGTCCGTGATGAAGCCCCGGGTAGGAACGAGGCGGTCGTTGTGCTGGAGGTGAGTATCGAAGTAATTATTCCAGTGGCCGGCCGCAAAGCCAACGAATTCGTCGAAGCCCTGCCCGTTCGGGTCATGGGGATAGTGGGCGCCATTGTGCCACTTGCCGAACAACCCGGTCGCGTAGCCGGCGCCTTTGAGCGTCTCGGCGAGCGTCACCTCATCGGCTCGCATGGTTTCATGACCGCGGGTGACGCCGTGGACGCCCGTGCGTAAGGCATGGCGTCCGGTGAGGAGGCTGGCGCGGGTCGGGGCGCACACCGGGCTCACGAAGAAGCGCTCGAAGCGGGCGCCTTCCCGCGCGAGACGATCCATCACCGGGGTGTCGATCTCCGGGTTGCCGTGGGAGCGAATATCCCCCCAGCCCTGATCGTCGGTCATGATGAGCAGGATGTTCGGGGGGTCCGCCGGCCTGCCGTCTGGCACGGCCGTGCCGCCCGCGAAACCGCACAGGCTGAGCAAGCCGGTCGCCAGGATGAGGGTGCTTTTCTGCATCGCTTTTGTCGAAAGACCACTTGACCCACGCTGCGGCGAATCACTGTTTCGCTTCGAGCGCCGAAAGATCGGTCAGGTTTTTTTTGAGCTGCCGATTTTGGGGATCGTACTCGAGCCCTTTTTCCCAGGTCGCTCGGGCATTGGCATGCTGGCCGGCGTTGGCATAGGCCACGCCGAGATTGAGCCAGGTATCTATCATTTCGGGCCGGATGCGCAGGATGGATTGGTAGCGACTGATGCCGGCCTCGATATCGCCGCTTTGGACCAGCATATTCGCCAGATTGGTTTGCATGGCGAAGTTGGCCGGGTCCAGACTCAGCGCCACGCTGTAGGCATCGATCGCTTTTTGATACTGTTCGACCTTCCACTGGACATCGGACAGGTGGACCCATTTGTCGCGATTTTCCGGTTCCGTCTGAACGGCGCTCTGTGCGTCGTTTACGGCTTGTTGCATCTGCTGGGCCTCATCGGCTCGGGCCAGATGCGGGCGGGCCTCGGCATCCCGCCCCGTACGCAGGAGGGCTTGTCCTAGATTGTAATGCGCGCCCTGGTGCCATGGCAGCGCGTCCGCGGCCGGCTTCAGGTACTCGATGGCCTTTGCGTTATCACCCATCCGAAAATACAGCGAGCCGATGATATACTCGTATTCGTGGTCGCCGGGCTTGATGCGCGCGCCTTCCAGCGAGTGGGCGAGCGCGGCATCCAGGTCCCCGGTTTCTTCCATCAACTGGCCCAGCCACATGTGGGCCGAGGCATTCGAAGGGTTCAGTTCGATCGCCTTCTCGTACGCGATTCGGGAGCTATCGGGCTCGCCGAGGCGTGCGTAGACCTTGCCCAACTCCAGATAGAGAAAATCCGTGGGCTCGACGAGTTCTTCATTCTGCAAAAACTCGACGGCCTCGCGCAGCCGCCCGCCGCGGAAGGCGATGAGCCCCATGTCGTACCAGGCGCCTCGGTACTGGGGGTCCAGCTCAAGCACGGTTTGATAGGACGCGAGCGCCTGCTCGGGTAGGTTGAGCAGCGAAAAGATGCGGCCGCGCAAGAAATGGGGATCCGCCAGCACGGGTTCGACAGCCAGGACGCTATCCGTGAGCGCCAGCGCGAGGTTAAAGTTGCCCTGCTCGAGTGCCGCCTGGCTGCGGGCCATGTAGGCGCCCACCCGGGGGTCGATCTTCAGACGCAGGCGTTCCGTCCGCGTGAGATCCTCGGCTTTTTCGCGAGCGCACCCGCTGGCGGCGAGCACCACCACCAGCGTCAGGCCTGCCGCCCACCGGATGCCGCTGTTCATCCCGTTTATCATGCGATTACCGAACTGCCGTTTCATAGGTATCTTTTCCTTCGGTGATGACAATCTCCTGGTTGGCCCCGAGGTCTACAAACGTGTCGACCGTCCCTGATGGCCATACAACCCGCAGGGTATCCACTTTGTTGTGCGCGCCGAGGCCAAATGTAACCCACTTTTCCGAGCTAGCCAGATAGCTGCCGCCCGTGCGCACCCAGTGTATCATGGTCAGATCCGGCACTGTGGCGCTCAAACGCGCATCGATGCCCTGACGGCTGCTGGCGGCGCCTTCGAGGCGAACACGCAGATAGGCGCCACCGGTGTCGTTGCGCCACAGATGCGCCGGGCCACCGTTTTCAACCAGTAAGAGGTCGATGTCGCCGTCGCGGTCGTAATCCGCGTAGGCGAGGCCCCGTGCCACGAGCCGGGCGGCGAATGGGCTGACGTCGGCGACGAATTCGTCGAACACGCCATTGCCACGGTTGAGGAACAACTGCGCCGGCTGTCGGAACGCGACGGCCTCGGATATGGTGGCGATATGGGTGAGCACGTGCCCGTTGGCGGTGACCAGGTCCAGATCGGTGTCGAGGTCGAGGTCAGCCAGCGTCAGGCCAAAGGTAAGCGTCAGGTTAGTCGGAAACGCGAGCCGTGAAATCGCCGATCGATCAACGAACTGCCGACTGCCGATGTAGGTAAAGACGCTCACCGGCTCTTCTGAAAAGTTGCCGACGAAGATAGTCACCCTGCCTGTACTGTCCACGACGCCGGCATCGACCCCCATGCCGGCCGTCGGGACGCCATGTTGGCTCACAGCCACCCCGCTGGCCAGTGCCGTTTCCACGAACGTGCCGTCGCCCAGGTTCATGAAGAGCATGTTATTTTCGGTGTCGTTGCCCGTGGTGATGTCGGGCCATCCATCGGCGTTAAAATCGAGCACGGCGACGCCGAGGGTTTTGTCGAGTGTCGTATCGATGCCATCGAGGAAGCCGGCCTCGGCCGTGTGCTCCGTGAAGGTGCCGTCGCCATCGTTGTGGAAGTACCGACTGGCCCGGCCTTCGTATTCCTGAGGCGTGCAGAACACCTTTTCGCCGTAATACATGCAGCGGAGATCGTTCTCCGGGGTCCAGTCGACGTAGCTGCCCACATACAGATCCAGCCACCCGTCCCGATCCGCATCGAAGAACGCGGCGGAGGTGCTCCATAGCGAGGGCTCTCCAATCCCGACTTCGCGGCCGACTTCCGTGAAGCGGCCGCCGTCATTACGAAAAAACAGATCGTGGTGGAGCGTGGTCAGCAGGAAGTCCTCGTCGCCGTCGTTGTCCGTATCGGCGACAAACGCCCCGAAGGCATAGGCCGACACGCCGGCCAGGCCGGCGACCTCGGTTACTTCCTCGAAGCCGCCCTGGGTCGTATTCCGGTACAGCCGTAAAGCCTGGACGAAACGGGTCTCATGATGCGACCAGATACCGCCCTGGACCAGCAGGATATCCTGCCACCCATCGCCGTCGTAATCGATAAACCCTCCCGCGCCGCCGACGATTTCGGGCATAAGGCTCTGCCCATAGCCACCGGTCTCGTGGCGAAACCCGGACAGTCCGGCCGCCTCGGTGACATCGGTGAAAGCCGGGCCGGTGATGACTGACTCTGTGGGCTGTTCAGGGCCTGCACATCCGATGACAACTAGCATCATACCGAGTGGAGAGGCCCACGGTGAGCGTCCGCCAGCCATCGTGTGAGAGCGATTCTTTTTCATCGCGCACGCCCGGGTAAGTCGACGGAATGCAGGACGGAATCCCCCTCGACGGCGCGAAGCTCCTGCCGACCGGCCACATCGATCCATTCGCGGGTCTCGCCCGAAGGCCACACTACGCGGAGGGTGTCCACCGACGCATGAGGCCCCAGCCCGAAGGTAACGGTTTTCTCCGTACTGGCCAGATAACTTGAACCCGTACGGATACGGCGCACCATCCGGAGGCCGTCGACGACGGCCGTGACCTCGGCGCCGATCGCATCGAGGTTGCCGCTGGCTCCCCGCACGGTCACCCGCAGGAAAGGGGGGTCCTCGGGGTCGTTACGCCAGAGGTGCACCGGACCGCCATTTTCGGTCAAGAGGATGTCCGGGTCCCCATCGCGATCATAATCCCCCAGGGCAATCGCCCGGGCCACTAGTTCTGCCGTCAGGGGGCCGTCGTGAGGGTCATAAAGATCGAATATGCCGTCGCCCCGGTTATGATACAGGTGTTGGGGCTGGCGGTAGGTCACCTTGTCGTTGAGCGCGACACGGTCCGGGTAGACATGGCCGTTGGCCAGAAAGAGATCCAGATCGGTGTCGAAATCCGCATCGAACAGGAGGACGCCGAAGGTAAGAACTAATAAACTCGGGTAGCCGATGCGAGAGCTTGCCGCACGGTCTTGAAACGAGTCATTGCCGAGGTATTTATACACGCCGACCATTTCCTCGGAGAAGTTGCCGACGAACACGGTGACCTGACCGCTGCTATCGACCACGCCGGCATCGACGCCCATGCCGGCACGTGCCTCCCCATGCTCGCTGAATGCGAGCCCGCTCCGGGCGCCGATCTCTGAAAACGTGCCGTCGCGGTTGTTGCGGTAGAGCAAGTCGCCTTCGCCGTCGTTCACTACCACGATGTCCGACCATCCATCGCGGTTATAGTCCATCTCAGCAACCCCCAGCGCTTTCCCCAGCGAGGGCGAAATACCGGCGCGGTCGGTGACGTCCGTGAAGGTCCCATCGCCATCGTTATAAAAGAGCCGGCTCTGTATTCCTGTATAGGCCGATGGGATGCAGTATAGCTTGACAGTGCCCCCAGGTGGGCAAAATATGTCCGTTTCCGGAGTCCAGTCGACGTAATTACCGACGTAGAGGTCGAGCCAGCCATCTTTGTTCGCATCGAAGAAAAGGGCCGAACTGCTCCATACGGCCTCTCCGCCGACGCCAGCCGTAGCCGTCACGTCGCTAAAGCGGCCGCCGTCGTTGCGAAAGAGCAGGTTTTCGTAGAGGGTCGTGACGAAGAGATCGTCGTCGCCGTCGTTGTCATAATCCGCCACGGCGACGCCGATGGTATAGGCGACTACATCGCGCAGGCCGGCTTCTTGCGTCGTTTCTACAAAAGTGCCGTCGGCGGAATTGCGATAGAGGTAGAGGGATTGAGGCTGGAGCGCGGGGTCGGCGTCCCAGCTGCCGCCTCCGGCGAGGATGATATCCAGCCAGCCATCGCCGTCATAATCGATGAAGCCACCGCCCCCGCCCATGGGCTCGGGATACCATTTATCGCCGACGGCGCCAGTGGCATGGCGGAAAGCGCCCAGGCCGGCGGCCTGTGTGACGTCCGACCAGGAGATGGGGGGCTGATGTGGCGATTCGGGCGGCGCGTCATTCGGCGATGCGCAGCCTGAAAGTAGAACCAGCGTGACCGCGAGCCGGCGGAGCATAGGAAAAGCGGGGTAGGCGGTAGGGGCTAATGCGAGTCATCCTGGGCCCCGACCCGGGATCCAACCGGGTGGTGACCCTGCTGGATCCTGGATCGAGTCCAGGATGACACCGAAATAGACCGTGTACCGACTGTCTTCCTTAGAACCCGAGGGCGATCGAGAAGCGATTCACGCTGTCGAACACGCCGAAGTCCGTGAAGGAATAGTCGGCCTTCAGGTTGACATTCGATACGTCGAAGTTCAGGCCGGCGCCGAGGCTGACGCCCTGTTCTTCATCCTGTACAAACGCCTGGCCGAGGCCGGCGCGGAGCGAGAGCAAGTTCATGAAGGTGTACTCGCCACCAACCTTGATATGCTCCTGGAAGTCGCGCGGCCGCGAGGCTTCCACGTTCAGGTTGAAGCTGTGCATGTTCGGGTCCAGGCTCGTGAAGTCGATCATGTCCATCGCGAGACCGATCTGGAACGACAGCGGCAACTCGAAGCTCTGCGAAACATACACCAGTTCCTTCGAGAAGTTACGGGCGCTCATGCCCAACACCAGGCTGCGGAAGCCGGTGTTGTAGAGCACGCCGAAGTCGACGGCGACCGTGCTGATATCAAACGAACGGGAGGTCCCGGAGTCGTTGATCGGCTGCGTGCCGAAGTCCTGCGTGACCAGTTTAAACTGGGTGCCGACGGAGAAGCGGTCCGTAAACGAGCGGGCGTAGCCCAGGCCGACCGAGAGGCCGGATGGGGCGAACGTCCCGATGTCTTCGAAACCGGCTTCATTGTCAGCGCGGACCGTCTGGATGATGTCGCCGTAGTCGACGCTCATCACACTCAACCCGAAGACGCCGTAGTTCCCGCCCTGGGGCTGGTATGCGACGCTGAAGGCGTTGTAGTTGATGTCGGCAATGAACTGCGTGATGCCGAAGCCCACGCTGAATTGGCCGTCCATCCGCGCCATCGCCGACGGGTTGTAAAAGAGGGCCGTCGATCCCGAAAAGGTCTCGTCCGCCGTCACCGCGCCGCCGAGCGCCGTGGCGCGCGCGTCGAGGGAGGTGGTGAGAAACTTCATGCCGGTCTGGCCGAGCTTCTCGGTAGCGACTTCCGTGTCCGGGGTCACTTGTTGCGCCAATGAAGAGGGTACGACCACCATCATGAGCGCAGCGAGAAGTATGGAGTACAATAAACTTCTGTTCATAGCTCTAGTCCAAAGATTGATGAGCAGATGAATCATAGATCCTGCTATGATAAGGGGGGCAGGACGCGCCTGCCCCCCGCGCTCGTGATTACTGAATGACGATCATCTTCTTGACATCCGTGGCACCCGTGTCGTTATCGACGACGCGAACGAGGTAGATGCCACTCACGATGGGCTGGCGGGACGCCGTGGTGAGGTTCCACAGTTCGTCGCCGCTACCGTCGGTGTGTTCGATCCGGTTGATGAACTCGCCCGTTTCAGAGTAGATCGTGATGGTACTATTGCCCGGGATGTCGAAGAACGCCACCTGGCTGCGGAGAGCGTCGCCGCCCACAAAGAAGCGAACCGTTGCGTCAGCCGCGATATTAACCGGGTTCGGGACGATCCGGAACGCCTCAATCGAAGTGCCCGGGGCCCGTTTCAAATTCGCCGGCTGGTACGTCTGCGTGAGGTACCGGCCGCTGCGGAGCGGCTTGCCTTCCGGCGTACCGGTCATGCCTTCCGGATCGATAGCCTGCGGACCGCTTACGCCTACGATGTAGTAGTAGTAGTCGGTACCGCGGACAAGCGAAAGGTCATCGTAGGCACGCGCCGAACCCGGCAACGTCGTGATCAACGAGTAAGGCAGATTATCCTCGAAGTTGCTCGTGCGGTGGATCTCCCAGCTGACAGGGTCAGGTTCGCCGGAAACCGTCGTCCAGCTGATTGACACCTTGTCCGGTAGTCCAGTGACGTTGAACGTACGTGGCGGAGCCGGCGCGCGGACGATCGGGTAGGTCGTCATGCCATTACTGGCTTCCCAGACCGAACGTGCCTTGTACATATTCTGGAACATCGAGTCGCGCGTCGTGAAGTACCACTGGTTCTTCGTCATGCGCTCGGCGCCATTATCGTACACGCTATGGTCAAACGGCGTGGCGTCGATCGATCCGTCGGCGTTGGCGTCGAAATCGATCAAGAGATTGTCGTTAAAGCCACTCCGCTTGTAAGCGCGGCCAATCACGGTCGCCGCTTCGTAGGACATACCGCCTACGACAGCCGCTTCGACAATGTTGACACTTTCGCCGAACGGCATCTGGTATGGGCCGTATGCGATCGTACTGGCGTGCCCCCCCTGCTTGCCGGTGGAGGCATCGGTCGTCTGATTCCAGAATTCGCCGTTAGGCACCTGACGGTCCGCATAATGCGGGAAGTTGCGCGAATCGCCGCCGGGCAGAACCGCCGGGTTTTCGCGCGACAGGATGCCGAGTTCGTAATAGTCACGATTCGACGCGCCGTCCGCCGCAAGCACTTCGTCCGAGTCCATCCAGCTAAGCGTCGCCGGCTGGACCGCCTGAGAGTACGTGCGATCCGTCGTCGAATTGTCGGCATGGAGGAGGATGAGGCCCTGCATGGACATGCCCGCCAGACGACCGATCGTATCGGTCGGGGCGTTGGTCCCACGCTGACCCACCATCGGGCTGCCGATGTTATTCCAGCTGGCCGAGGCGAATACGGGGTCATAGCCGTGCCAGAGGTAGATGGCCGTGAAGTCGACCGGGTACGTGCCATTCCCATCGCCCACGACATCCGGCATGGCATACTTGCCCCAGGTCATCGCGTTCGACCCGTGGTCCGCGGCCTGTTCGCGACCGCGCCAGCGGTGGTTGTTCCAGATGTAGAGGTCATTCAGCGTCTGCCCATCCAACTCGATCTCATCGTCCTTGTCGGTATTACCCGTATTGGTGTATTTACGGACAATAATGTGGTAATCGTCGTGTAATTCGTTGGTGTAGGCATACACAGTCTGTACGATATCGATTCCCTGCACCGAACGGAACTCGTTGACGAGGACGCGGTCGGCCGGCAACGCCGGATCCACCGCATCGACGATGGCGATCTCTCGGAACGAGGCAAGACCGTCGACGAAAACCTCCGTGTCCTCCCACTTGGCGGTCAGTGTTTGGTCCACCGTGGTGAAGGACACCGATCCGTCAGGCCGGGGCCCGAGGCGTGCAACGTGGTACTCAAAATCTTCGCCGCGTTCGTTTGTCCAGTTCTTGATACCGATCCAGTGGGCCTGGCCGCGGTAGTGAGCGCTACGGCGAAGGATCGCCGGCCACACCATACCACCGCCACCGGCAATAGCAGACTCGGGGCCATAGCCAATTTCGGAGTATCGCGATTGCATTTCTCCGATATCGACCGAAACAAAGAGGAACTGCCCCCGAGCAGTCCCCGCCGTGCATGCCAGAAGCATAAGCACGGAGAGGCTGATAATAGTACGTCTTGTTAAGTTCATCATCTTCTGAGGATAAATGATCTGTGTAAACGAATCGCCGGGGACACCACCTCGGTCGAGGAGCCCCCCGAAGCGTTATCGCCAGAGCGGACGCTTCGGGGGTGTCCCCAGGCAATCGTTAGAAGCTTACGCGTACGCCAAACGTGACGGAGCGCGGGTTGAGGAACGAGCCAAAGCGTATGTTCGGCATGTCGATATATGCCTTATCGTTCAGCGCATTATCGAGATCGCCCTCGGGCACGGCTTCCCAGGCGCTGCCATTCCAGCGGCTGTAGTTGCCGGTATCCTGCGCCCAGTACCAGGCCGTCGTGTTCGGCGCGGAAACGCCGCTCAGGCTGCCCGTCGTCTCGACGGGCTGGAAGGCCGTACCCGGCGTCCGGAAGTCACCCGGCTGATCGTCGCCAGGAACCCAGATGTAAGGCAGGGCGGACTGGTCACGCAGATCGTCGTAGATATCACCCGGCAGGTGCAGCGAGCGCATGTAGAACTCGAAGTCATCCGCGTTCTGGGTGTAGAACGACGTGTAGCGGGACAAGTGGCGGATCTGGAACACGTTGCTGATGTCCGCGAAGAGCTGCGCTGTGCCGAAGCCCGTGTTGATGTGCTTCGTAAAGCGCAGGTCAAACATCCAGTAGTCTTTCCAGTTCACGTTGCGATCCAACTCGGGGAACGTACCGCGGTTCGACCAGATGAACGCCTCGCCTCGGCGCCACTCACCGAGGAGGTTGATGCGCCAGTCTCCCAGGAAGCCACCGGCCAGATCCTGCTTGAAGTCCGGGGGCGTAAGCAACGTGACGTTCATGCGAGCAAACGGTTCGGCCACAGGCGCGAAGGCACGGAAGTCCGTCGAGTTGCGCAAGTAGTTGCGTTGATCGAAGGCATTCTCGTTGAATACGGCGTAACCGAAGTTGCCATCTTTCCGCGTGAGGAACGTGTAGTTCAAGAAGCCACGGACCCAGCGGCCGCGGTTTTTCGTGAGGCTCACTTCCGCGCCGCGGACGTCCTCGTAGTTCCAGGGCTGGTACGTCTGGTACTGTACCACGTTGCCGAGGCTATTGTAGTTCACCGTACGCTGCTGGTCGCGGATATCGCGATAGAAACCGGAGACGCGGACGAGGAACTGGTCGAACAGGTTCTGGTCGTAGCCCAGTTCGTAGGCCACCGTCTTCGGCATCGGGTGATCGGGGTTGCCGATCTGGTTGATACCACCAGCGCGGCTCTCGTTGACGCCGAACACGTTAAACGCCTGCAACATCTGGCGGAAGTGGCCATAGTTGAAGTATAACTTGCTGTTCGCCGTGATCGGGAAGGAGACACCGAGGCGCGGGCTCAACTCAAGCTGCGGATCGGGCTGGCGCGAATCGAGCACATCGTCGAGAGTCAGCTGCGTGCCACGGAAGGCCGCGTCGTACGGCGAATAATCCCACCATTCCGTGTTCGCGTCGAAGTAATCGAGGCGCGCACCCAGGTTGGCGATCATGCCGTTGAACTCGAGCTTGCTCTGCACGTAAGCGGCGCCCTGGATCGGGTTACGCTCCCAGAAGTAGTTGGCCTCAGGGTTGGGACCAACGAGCTCCAGGTTGATGTGTTTGTAGTTCATGTTGTAGTCGCTGGCGATCACTTCAGCACCGGTCTTAATCTGCATGACGCGATTGACCTGGCTGGTGAGATCGAAGCGGCCGGTGAACACCCCTACGTCGGAAGAGTCACGCGCTTTGTTCCAGTGACCACCCGTGGTGATCTGCGTGCCGAGGATGTTGCCGCCGCCGCCGGCGTAGTTAAACGGCTCCTGGCCGATACAATACGGGAGCACGTTGCCGTCGCCCGTGAGGTCGCTGTCGCCGCCGACACAAAGGCCTTCGCCACGCGCCAGCAGTTCGTTCAACAGGGCCTGATCGGTAACGATGCCGTCGACCGTCGCGAGGCGGCGGTTAAACACACCGTTTTCATCGACGAACGTGCCGTCGCGCAGATCGGCGAACGGGGTGCGGTACTTCGTGTGGAGGTACTGACCCGTAATCGTGTAGAACGTATTCGCGTTGATCGTGTGCACGAACTCGGCGCCGATCATTTTGTGGTCAATATTCGCCCGGTTAAACGCACCGTTCGAGTGAACCAGACCACGTTCAGTATGCTGGTTGAGCACGACAACGTTCTGGTTGGACCATGGGAAGGCCGGCAGGTCGCCACGCCACATATCCGCGATCGCGTTCTCGCCGCGTGTACGGTTGATGCCGCGTTCCTGCAGCGACATACCGTTCACGGAGAGCTTCATACCCGGCGCGATGTCCGCTACGAGCTTGGCCGTGAGGTTCTGATCGTGGTACGAGTCACGCACCTGGCGCCACAAGTAGGCGGTATTCGTGCCCCGGTACGAAGCCAGGAAGCGCAGGTTACCCAGCTTGCTGCCCATGCCCGGGATTAACGGACCGCCAACGGTGAAGTCGGCTTCGTAGTCCCCGACGCTGATTTCGTTGTCTTTCCGATGCGCGTACTGGAGGTACTCCAGCATGTCGTTAGGCGTAACGTCGAAACCGCGCGTGCGGGTATTGGTCGCCAGTTGTTCGAGACCGATGAACGCGTTGTACTGACGACGCTCGTACGGGTCAAGCGCGCTGGTGCCAACGCTGTTGATGGTCGGATCGGACCAGCCGCGCATCCAGAAGCCATCCGGATCTTCAGGGTTGCCGCCGAAATTTTTGTCCTGAGCCGGGCGGTACCGGAAGAGGCCGTCAAACGTATAACGGGTGCGCGAGGGATCCTTCGTCGATACGTTAACGATACCTGAGCGTACGTTGCCGTATTCCGCGTTGAAGCCACCCGTCTGCACCTGAACCGCTTCCACCGAGGTGTAGCTGACGTTGGTGATCGGCTCGTTGTCACGGCCGGTACGCATGTTCATGCCGTCCACGATGAAGGCGACCTCACCGACGCCGCCACCTCGGATCGACAGACCCGGCTCGATGCCGGCCTGAAGGTCCAGCACTTCATTGATGCCGGCGACCGGGAGGTCGACGATGTCTTCCGCCGTCAGGTTGCTCACGTTGGCCGATACGTCCAACTCGACGACCGGCCGTTCAGCCGTGACGACGAGTTCGTCGAGGCCGACCTGCTGTTCGCCGAGGCTGAAGTCGATCGTAGCGGTCAAGCCCGTGCTCACCTGGATGCCTTCAACCAGCTGCGGCGTGTAACCAACGAATGACGCGCGTATCGAGTAGGAACCCGGGCGCACGTTGATGATGTTGTAAAACCCATCCAGGTCGGTCACGGCGCCCTGTGTGGTGCCGTCGATCACGACGTTCACACCGGGAAGCGCTTCCCCGGTAGACCCATCGCGAACCGTACCTGAAATCTTCCCTGTCTGCGCGGCTGCGCCCATTACGGGCACAAGCAGCAGGAGAAGCGCTCCCAGTAGCTTCTTGATTCTCATAGTGTGAATCTCCATCTAGTGCTTGAGGTAACCTTTATGAGGTAAGTGATGCCGTGAAAAAGTGGGTAGCAAACGTACTACACCACACAATTTCGCCAGCGTTGTTGTATTGCGTTTGGAATCCGGTAAAATCAGCCGTCGTGCTTCGTTTCGTACAGGGGGTTGTTCTGGCCGAAAAAGCGGTTCTACCGAAAGTACCGAGGAATTACGGGGTCGTATGACGTTGGGGTTATCGATTGTCACCGGCCGCGCCGCAGGTGGTCCGGCCGGCTGCCGATGAAAACAGGCGTCAGCGGCTCCTCCGCAACGCCCGGCGTTTGGGTGGTCAAAAAAACGCCGTTTTTTCTATCTAAATGCGCTTTGACGCGGTTCGGCTGGAGGTACGTGAAGTCGCGAACCGTCGATGTTGCACGCATAGGTAGCCATTTTACAAACAATTAGCAACCGAAACACCAACTACACAGGGCAATAATTGTCGCCCTTCGCCGTTTCCAGCCTGTCACTTCCTCGCCGGCCTCAAAAAAACGGGGCCCACAAGCTTTATGAAAGGCACTCATGGCGCCACGGGACCTGCTCGTTGTGCTGGCCCGCTCGTTCTGAGTACCCGGAATTTAGTTAAGTAGATGTTAAGCACACAACAGAAAAGCGCTTTGCCAGGCACGGAGATACTCGACCCGTCAAATGCGGGGTGCGAACGGTTAAAAGCCGCTGTCGAGCCGCTGACACAGGGCGTGGCGACAGCGTATGTCTAATCCACAGGGCCTGATTTTCAGGTTTAAGGCACACAACACGCATTTCACACACAACGATCACACTTCGCCCCTTTAACCTTAAACATCGAACGTGAAACCCTTCAAAACCCCATGAGACGCAACCAGTCGGCGCAACGCGCCGGCCAGCTGGCGAGGATCGGATCGTGCGGTGCGAGACCGAAGCCGTGGGGGCCTTCGGCGTAGATGTGCATCTCGGCCGGCACGCCGGCGCGGCGGAGCGCCTGATAAAACGCGATGCTGTTTTCCGGCGGCACGACGGTATCGGTCGTGGTGTGTAGGAGGAACGTGGGTGGCGTCTCGGCGGTGACCTGCCATTCGCTGGACATCCGGGCGACGAGCTCCGGCGCGGGGTCCTCTCCCAGCAGGTTACGACGAGACCCGCGGTGGGTCATCGGCTCAATCATGGTGATGACCGGGTACACGAGGATCATGAAGTCCGGCCTGGCGCTGACGGTGTCCACGGCATCGGTCTTCACCTCATCATCCCATCCGAAATGCACCCCCACACTCGATGCCAGGTGGCCGCCGGCCGAGAAGCCCATGATGCCGATTTTTCTGGCCTCCACTCCCCATTCTCCCGCTCGGGCGCGGACCGTACGGATCGCCCGCTGCGCGTCGCGTAGCGGTGTCGGGTGGGCGTACCCCGGCGCATGCCGGTACCGCACGACAAATGCGGCGATACCGAGGCTGTTGAGCCACCCGGCCACCTGCCGGCCCTCATGGTCCACCGCCAGATGCCCGTACCCTCCGCCTGGCAGCACGACGACGCCCGTCCCCGTGCGCCGGCCTTCCGGCGGGAGATACACGGTCACCGAAGGCTTGTCCGCCTCGGCCTCGCCAAGCGCCCCGGGGGCTCCTGCCGGCCAGAGATAGAAGAAGGCCGTGCTGTCTGGCAACGGGGTGGCAAGTGCAACTTGCAAAGTGAAAAGTGAAAAACAGACCGCGCATAGGGTCATCCGCCCTAGTTTTTGCATGGACATACCTTTACCTCTTACGTGGTGTCGTTGCGCATTAATTAGAGCCGTTGCGCACACAATGGGCGAATGTCATCCTGGAACCCTTAGCCCGGCCGCGTGGGGCTTTCTTATCGGGTATGACATACGATGTCCGACGTGATCGCACCCTTAAAAATAAGGGTCGTAGAGACGCCCCGGTGGGGCGTCTCCTGGCGGCTACGATTTTCCAGAAAGCGTTTCGAAAGTCGGAAACCTTGCTGAGACGCCCCACCGGGGCGTCTCTACATAAGATGTCATCCTGAACGCAGTGAAGGACCCTAAACCGGCTCAATTTTCAATCAGGCACGCCCTGACCGGCCGTCGCGATCCGAAGAGTTCCAAAAGCCCTTTGCCGCCTGCCTCTCGAAGGTCCTTCACTGCGTTCAGGATGACATGCGCGCTGTGTGCTGCGAACGTTAGTTTTCAACCAGTAACCCGATACCTGCAACCTGTACCCTGCAACCTGTACCCTGCAACCTGTACCCTGCAACCTGTACCTGCAACCTGTACCCTGCAACCTGTACCCTGCAACCTGTACCCTGCAACCTGTACCCTGCAACCTGTACCCTTAATACTTCGGACACTTTTTGTAGCTCGACCGTTCCTGACGATCAGGCCCCTCCTCGATCCGAGGAGGGGCCTGAATTGTCACGCGGCAGCGCACTCCTTTGTAAACTGTCCGAAGTATTAAATCAGGAGTTGAAACACAGCGCATACTGGCTTCCGCCGCA
>JAWXAX010000158.1 GCA_034439735.1 Rhodothermales bacterium
GCGCCGGCGGGACGCCGGTGACGATGGCCGAGTTGTTCACGTTCGTGAACGACGGGAGCGCGCCGCGGATCATGCCGCGGTAGCCGCGGCGCTGCATGGCGTCCAGGTGCGGCATGCGGCCGTGGGCGAGGGAGACGGAGATGTATTCATCCGCGCTGCCGTCGATGCAGATGACGGCGAGCGGGCGCGCCGGCGGGGCGTAGTGCCGGCCGTTTATGTCGAAAGAACGGGTGGAGGGAGTCAACGGGTGGCCTCGCGGGAAGCGTTGGAAGTCTGTTTCATGCAAGATAGCTGTTGCACGCAACATAACATCCGCACTCTTCAAGAAACAAACGCGCCGGCCGACCTACAGAAAGTTCATTCGCCGGGCGGGCTCGTTATACTAGCGTTCGCGGCGGCTTCCCATGCGTTAAGATATGGTGATGATTTACCCCCCCGGTCTTGCATGGCCCCTGCCGGCGCACGAACTTACGCCATCTTTAACCATTCATCCCTCGATTCACCATGCATCGCTTCGTTACCACCCTCCTCCTGTTCGCGCTCGTCGCCACCGCCGGCTGCAGTGGTGCCAAAGAAGTCGCCAAAGAAGCCGCGAAAGCGCCCAACCCGCTGGTGGGCGACTGGACGTTCCAGATCGACAGTCCGCAGGGACCCTACGCCGGTACTATCGCGCTCACCGAAAACGAAGGCGGCTCGCTGGACGGTGTCCTGACTGGCGACTCCCTCCCCGGCGGCGTCGAAATGACCAACCTCGTGTTCGAGGACAACAAACTCATATTCAAGTTCGACAGCGGCGAATACGGCATCATCGACACGCAGGTGCTGGTGACGGGTAATGCGTTCGCCGGCACGATCAACGTCGGCGGCGTCGGCGATATGCCCATCCGCGGGTCGAAAAAATAAGGGTGACAGAGAGCCCGTAGGTCGGGTTAGGCCGCCCGCGTCATCCCCAAACATCGAGCACACCCTTTCCGCGGCCGTAACCCGACGCTTGTCCCGGGCCGGGCACCACACACCCTTTCCGCGGCCGTAACCCGACGCTTGTCCCGGGCCGGGCACCCCACACCCTTTCCGCGGCCGTAACCCGACGTTTGTCCCGGGCCGGGCACCCACACCCTTTCCGCGGCCGTAACCCGACGTTTGTCCCGGGCCGGGCGCCATGCCCAATCGCCCCATCGTTATTCGCTAATCCCGAATCGCTACTCGCCAATCAAGGAGGTCACTCCGCTGCCGCATCGGCTGGCGCCGCTGCGTACGGTCGTGATGACAGGGCGGGTTTTAATAACACCACTCGCCGCCACCCCCGAGCCCCCATCGCTATTCGCTAATCACGAATCGCTACTCGCTAATCACCTCACCCCTCCAGCATCCTCCTCACCCGCTCCAGACTGATCTCCGCGTTTTCCCGCAGCGGCTCGCAGTGGGTTTCGAGGGTGAGGTGGGCGAGGCCGGCAGGATCAGCCTCGCCGAGCCAGCCGAGGATATCCGGCCAGGGTGTGGCGCCGGCGCCGACCGCCACCCAGGGCTGGTCGGGGTTTTTGGGGGAGAAGTCTTTGACGTGCAGGTTGATGAGATAGGGCGCGAGGGTGTGGACGGCCTCGTCGTCGATCCGGCCGCCGCCCCACTGGAGGTTGGCGGGGTCCCAGTTGAGGTGGAGCGCGGGATGGTCGAGTTCGCGCAGGAGGGCGACAGCTTCGGCGGGGCGATCGACCCAGAACGCCGGCTCGTTTTCAATGGCCAAGTTGATCCCGGCCGCTTCCGCCATTTCCGCGGCACGCTCCAGCGCCCGCAGCACCCGGACGCGGTTGCGCGTTGACTCATCCGCTCCACACTCGAAGCCAAATAGGATAAGCGTCGGGGCCTCGAAGCGTTGGGCGAGGTCGAGGCTGCGAGGCAGGGTATCGTCCAGCTCACGGCGGAGCCGGTCGGTGTCCGCCACATTCCCCTTGAAGATGCCCGGCGAGACGGCCGTGATCGTCGCGCCGGCGGCAATCTCCGCCTCGACCCGCGCGATCTCCTCTTTCGTGAATCCCGGAAACCGAGCCTTCCCACCCTCGCGAAGCTCAAATAATGAAAGCCCCCAGGTTGCTGCCACGTCCAGGGCCTCATCGAGGGCGCGGGAGATTTCGTCGGTGACGATTCCGATGTTCATCGCAGAATGAAAAATGAAAAATGAAAAGCCCGTAACCCGGGAAACCTCCAATCAATCCGTAACCCGGGAATCCTTCAGTCAACCCGAACCCAGGTAAACATGCGGCAATCCGCAAATCGACGTGTCATCCCCACCCCGATGCGTCGCAACAGTTCCTCGGCAACACCTTGTCCTGAGCACCAGTCTGTCTTCCTGCCTGCACTGAGCGAAGCCGAAGTGAGCGTCAGCGAGGGACCCTAAAACGGCACCACCCGACCACCCGGCGCAACCCACTTCCACACCTCGCCATCCTCGGGGTGCTGGATGCTGCCGAGCAGCACAAACTCGAGCTTTCGGAGAATCGATGTTGAAGGACTTTCGGCCGGCAGCGTGTGGGCGACAAAACGAATCCCCCCGCTGTCAGCCGCTTCCGCCGCAAGCGCCATCAACGCGGCCGCCATCCGGGTGGCGACGCCTTTGCCTTCGTGGCCCGGGAAGGTGAAATACGCTATCTCGGCCTCCAACTCCACCGCCGGCCCCGCGAAGCCGCAGGTGCCCACGACCTGGCCGGCCTCGACCGCCACATACCCCGTCCACGGCCGGACAAAGCCTTTTCGGCTATAAAGCGCTACAGTCGCCGCCACGACATCGGGCAGCATCGGATGGGGCTCGGCGCCGGCCAGATCGACGGAGCCGTCGAGTTCGATGGGGTGGAGGTGCATATGCGTCAACGATGTTCGTAGCTCGTAGCCCGGGAATTCACCCGACAATCCGTGTAATACACACGCGAGCAAATCCTACATCGCTTCCATTGTTCTGATGCTTACCGCGTAGGCTCTCTGGGGATTATGAATGAGCAGTAGGTCAATCTCATCCTGACTAAAACCATGCTTCATCATGGCTGGAACCAGGTACACAAAAATATCAGTATATCCACGATAGTCGCCCCCATTTTCCTGTCCGACGCTATACCACCCCGAGTCATGCGAGATCAGTACCTTGTGAAGTAGATTTTCATCTTTCATCTTTATCAAGATAGGTACCAACCACTCAATTCCACCTGGCTTATCCACATTGTTATTATTCACGTTATCCAAGGAAATCCATGCTCCCTGGCTGGCAGCGTCAATATACCCATCCACCGTCCCCCCCTGCGCATGCGTCCAGACGAACGCGTCGGCAGATACGCCTTCTTCTTTCAGTATCTGCAGTTGAGCCAGTGCAGGACCATCCGCACCCGTATGGGAAACAATTGTCAACCCCGTTTCTTTATGCGTGATCGCCGCCGCCCTCACCAGATTTACATGCATCGACGACAAGGTATCTCCCCCATCCACCGCTATTTTGATAAAGCCCGGGTAAATGCCTGTCCCTTCAATTCCATTTTTAAATTCTTCAATCCATATCCTGGCAATCTCTTCCGGGCCGGCCTCTAAAGCAGATGGAGGAATAAACCGACTATTTCCTGCCCCATAATACCCTGTATTTGTAACGATGTTGATACCACTTTTTTCAGAAAGCTCTCGAAGTAATAGGGGATCTCGCCCGAGATACGCGGGGGTACATTCAAACAAAGTGTTTACTCCATTCTCTTTTGCTTCCAGTAAAAATGGAAGGGCCCGAGCAACTACTTCGGACCGTTCCCAGCGATGATATCCCGTACTGTCCGCTCCGATAAAATCCACCAGGACATGTTCATGAATTAAACTGACCCCCATTTCCCGTACGGGTATTTCACCATTCACGGTAATGAGGTTCACCTGGTTCGAAGGCGACGCGCAACTCGAAACCATCAAACATAGAAATAGAAGTACAAGTTGCTTCATCATCCTTATCACTTTCATGTCGGAATAAAATGCCCCGCGCCGCTGGGTCATAATCACTGGGGACATCAGGACCGGGCATCGGCTTGGTCGGTGTGAAACAGTTTAGCGTGGAATCCTTTTCTCCAGCTCAGCGATTCGCTGTCGCAAGCGGGCGTTCTCCAACTCCAAGTCGCGCACGGTTGGTGTACCCGAATTCCCTGGTTGAACGATCCGATCTTCCGTGAGGTAGACGCCGGAGAACATCGATGTCTTGACCGTGGCCTCGTGCAGGCGGCCTCGTGCAGGTTGCCCGATCGATCCCGATAGCGGACGTCATAAATACGATCACTTTTATCGCCGAACCAGCCCCGTCCGAACGGACTCCACCGCGATTCGAGCAGTTCGCCACCCTGGCTACCGATATACTCCTTCACCTGATTGCCGTCCATGCCGCCGGCGATCAGCCGGAGTGCGAGCATCACCACCAGCACCACAGCGAATAGCGTAATCGAATCCATGGGCCTTGAATCGGGTTGAGATGGATAGAGGGCCGGGCGCTGGCTAGAGCGCAACCTCTAGGGGATGAGGGAAGCCGGCCGAAACAAGGCTCGCAAAGACGATGTGCCGAACGCCGTGGATTGCCTTTGCCTTACACCAGACGTTACCTGGCGACCATAAACGTCTTGCTCCCCTGAATCTGTTCGTCGCGGCTGTAGGTTATCAGGTACATTCCCGGACTCAGCGAGGACACATCCAATTCGCATCTCCTCTCTTCACACACCAGCGGAGCGGCAACCGATCGCCCGAGCACATCGATGACTCTGGCGTCTATTCTATGTAGCCTATCCGGAAAAACCAGCGTAAGTCGCGTCGTCACGGGATTCGGATATACCACAACGGCCAGAGCCTCCGGGCTGTCTATTTCCTCCACACCAACCCGGATGCTGCGCGACCCGTACTCGGTATCGCCCACTTTGACATACGTGAATTCTATCGTACCACCCTCGCCATCACCGAACAAACCCAGACTGCCAATGCCATGATAAAAGACCGCACCGCCGGTCAACCCCGGCCCATAGGTTTTTACAGCATTAAACGGAGCAAAATCCGACCCGATCGCAAGCTGGAAATTCTCTTCCGTAGCATATCCTCCTCCCACCCACATACCTAATCCTTCACCACACTCATCGATGCTGTTGAAGTTGGTATCCAAACTACAGAACCCGACCTCATCACCCAACGCAGCGTCAAAATGCACGACATTGGCTTGTAGCGTGTCATACCGCAAATACTCCCACCACAGGGTATCTCGACGCTCCGCGCCCACTTCAAACTCGACAATGCGATAGGTCTGTCGGACAAAATAGCTCCGGTCGTTGATCATCGTGTCCGCCACGATCTCATGCAAGGTATACTCATCCATATCGCCACCGAACCAGACGCCGGGCATATGGACTTTCGTCTCCCAGATATTGCCCATTTCGAGTGGGTAATACCCTCTCCAATCGAGCGTGTCCTGTACAGGCTCGGTTTGGGCCTGCACCCCCTGGGATGCACGGATGGACAGGAGTAGGAGAGTACGATGGCGTTTTTCATCGAGGCTTGCCGGGCTAAATCGTGATCCCGCCCGTTGTTTCGCAAGAGATCTGTCGTCGGTGACGGACTGTTACAAAACATGTACAGCGCCGGCGATTATCGGTTTCGTCTGGTGAGAGCCCTCACCCCTTCACAATCCCCCCCACCGCCTCCGCCAGCCGATCCACCTCCTCTTCGCTGTTGAAGATGTGCGTCGACACCCGGAGCGCGTCCAACCCCTGCTCGGTCACGACGCGGCAGCGCATCTGGTGCTCGCTCAATAAAACCCGGAAAAGCTCGTCGTAGGGCAGTTTATCCAACTTAAACGTCGTAATGCCGGCCGACAGCGATGCGTCCTCGGGGGGCAACACCGTCACGCCGGGCAGTTCGCGGAGGTGCTGCTGGAGACGCCACATCAGCCCTGACCCTACGTGGCCACGCGCTCGTTCGCAGAACTTCCAAAGTCAGAATAAAATCAAGATGCTCTCCTGTTCACTCTGTGCCAGCTTCTCAATCTGATCGAAGTCCCGTCGCAGGAGTGCTTCGATGTCACGAGTCTTGCAATTTCCCCGGCGTATCCAGATTACTTTGGGAGGGAAACCGTGCATGAGACTGATCTCGTTGAAATCGGAATCCTTGCTCACGATCAGATAGCCGTTCTCGCGGGAATAGTGCCAGACAACGAGATCATCCGCCTCACCAAGACCCAATTCCGAAACATGAACCGAGCCCGAATACACGTCTGCCAGGCGACCGACCAGGCTCGGTGAGAGATTCTGATCGAAGAGCAGCTTCATGCAGAAACGGCTACAATGGCGCGTTCACGCTCAGCCGCATACTCCAGGCTGGCCAGAATATCCTCCTTCTCCAGATACGGAAAATCCGCAAGCACTTCCTCATAGGTCATGCCGGCGGCGAGGTAGCTTAGCACATCGTACACGGTAATGCGGAGCCCGCGGATGCAGGGCTTGCCGCCACGTTTGCCGGGCTCGAGGGTGATTCTGTCCTTGTAGCTCATGAGATCTGGCGTTGGTGCCGGGCTGTTAGAAAGCATGTACAGCGCCGACGATGATCGGTTTCGTCAGATCACCCCCTCGCAATCCCCCCCACCGCCTCTGCCAGCCGATCCACCTCCTCCTCGCTGTTGAAGACATGCGTCGACACCCGGAGCGCATCCAACCCCTGCTCGGTCACGACGCGGCAGCGCATCTTGTGCTCGCTCAATAAAACCCGGAAAAGCTCGTCGTAGGGCATTTTTTCCAGCTTAAACGTCGTGATGCCGGCCGACAGCGACGGGTCCTCGGGGGTGAGGACGGTTATGCCGGCCATCGCCCGCAACTGCCCCTGAAGCCGCAGCGCCAACCCCTGGCTGTAGGCGGCCACCCGATCCATCCCGATCGTCTCCATAAACTGCACGGCGGCCACCAGGCCGGCTACGCTCGTGGCATCCCGGGTGCCGGGTTCGTAGCGCTGGGCGGTTTTGTTATAATCGAAGGTGTCGGGCAGGGCGTACGCGCCGTCGTCGGAGTAAGCGCCGGCCTCGGTCGGGGCGACGTCGTCCAGCCGATCTTCCCGCACATACAACACGCCAGTGCCGTGGGTCGCGCCGAGCCATTTGTGGCCGCTCGTGGCGTACGAGTCGCACCCGATCTTCCCCAGATCAAACGGATACGCGCCGGCCGACTGCGCCCCATCGATGTGAAACCAGATCCCCCGATCCCGTACCAGCGCGGCGATGGCGTCGACGGGCATGCGGATCCCGGTCGGCGCGGTCGTGTGGCTTACCTGGATCACGCGGGTGCGCGGAGTGATCAGGGCCTCGATGCGTTCGAGGTTGCCGGCGGCGCTCGTCGGGTCCGGCTCGAAGATCCTCACCTTGATCCCCTGCTGCTTCTGCCGGCTCATCCACGGAATCGCCCCACCCGGGTGGGCGTGGGATTCGAAAATCACCTCGTCCCCGGGGCGCAGGAACGTCAGCCCCGAAGCGATGGTCGCGTTGCCCTCGGTGGCGTTGCGCATAAACGCGACCTCCTCGGGCTTCACGCCGAAGAACCGCGCCACGGGCGCGCGGGCCTCGACGATCCGGTTGTGGCCGTGTTCGGAGAGGCGCTGGAGCTGCATCATGAGGGAGGCGACGGCGTCCACCACCGGGTACGGCGCCGGCCCGAGGCCGCCGGTGTTAAAATAGACGCGGTCCCGCGTGAGCGGGTACTGCGCGCGGACGAGCTCCCAGTAGTCGTCCGCCGCGGGGTGAGGCGGCCAGGCGGCGCCGGCCGGCAACACCGCCGCCACGGAGGCGGCGCCAAGGCGCTTGAGGAATTCGCGGCGAGGGGTGGCCGGCTGTGGGCGAGGTGCCATATTCGAAGTTTTTCGTATCGTGTTGGCAGAGGTAAAAAAGCATTGTCATCGTGAGCCGCCACGGATGAACATCCGTGGCGTGTCGAACGACCTACAGGCCGACCGTGAAAGGCTTTGACTGAAGGCCTCACGGTCAGCCGGGAGGTCGTTCGACACGCCCGAGTTTTACAACCCGGGCGGCTCACGATGACAATGAAATAAAGCTCCCGCCCCAAATTCTCCTGCCCATCCAGTATACCCACACTCCCCGCAACACCACAACCCGCATGAGGCTTTCCCACATCCTGTTCCTGCTCGTGCTCCTCGCCGGCTGCCGGCCGGACCGGACGGCCAGCGACGACGGCCGCACGCCGATCCGCCTCTTTCTGTTGCTCATCAACAGCGGCCAGGTGGCGTTTTTCGACTGGGCCGAGCAGGAGTACGAAGCGCGGCACCCGGACATCGACCTCATCATCGAGCAATTCCCGGGCACGTCGCTCAAGGACTACGAGATCAAGCTCCGCCTCCGCTACGCCAGCGGGCAGGCGCCGGACATCTGGTCGCTGCGCGAAAACGAGCTGACGACGTTTGTCGACTACGGCCTCGTGCGGCCGGCGCCCGATTACATCGCCGAAATCGTCGACACCCAGAGCATCAACGACCTTATCCGCCAGGCGCCGGTCTACAACGACACGCTCTACGGCATCGTCCACCACGCCGGCTGGACGATGCTCTATTACAACCGCGCGCACTTCCTTGAGGCCGGCCTGGACCCCGACCGCCCGCCCCGCACTTGGGCCGAGGTGCTCGACTACGCCGACCGCCTCACCGTCCGCCGGCCAGACGGCTCCCTCGAACGCGTGGGGTTCTCCCTCCGGAAAGTCGGCTACAAACCGGGCACCGCCGAGAAATGGCTGTCGTTTTTTTACTCTGCCGGCGGCGTCCCCTTCAACGAAGACGGGACCGACAGTTACTTCGACAGCGACGCCGGCCGGGCCGCCTTCAAGTTTTATCGGGATGTCCTGGATCGAGGCTACGACAGCGTCGAGTTCGAGGGCGACCAGCGGGGCTTCGGCCAGGGCCGCGTGTCGATGTTTATCCGGGAGGATCATGTGATCGACTGGGTGCTCCAGAATTACCCGGAGCTCGACTACGGCGTCGGCCACATCCCGACCCTCGACACGACCTTTACGTCCTACTCCTCCGGCGGCGCATTCCCGTTTGTAGTCAGCAACCAGTCCGCCTACCCGGACGCCGCCTGGCGCTTTCTGGAATTCCTGTTCGAGCACGACGTCTACCTCCGCTACATCGAACTTGTCCGCGCCCAGCCCAACTACCTCTCCGTCGCCCAATTGCCCCGGTACTGGGACGATCCGTACCTCAGTGTCTACCGCACCCAACCTGTCCGCGTCCCCCCCAAGTTTTCGCACGACAAGTACTCGCTGGAGCGGATCGGAGAATACGTCGAGCGCTTCAGCTACGGCCGCATCGGGCTCGATGAGACGTTGCGGCGGATGAATGAGGAGATTGATGGACAGCTGGTGATTAGCGAGTAATGAGTAGCGATTAGCGATGTATGGGCGTTTGTGGCTGGGTGCGTTCAAAAATGTCATCTCGACCGAAAGCCCGATTTATCGGGCCGCAGTGGAGAGACCTCCTGATTCAGGCCAGAGCCATCCTTGGGGAGGTCTCTCCGCTCCAACGCCGGCAAGCCGGCGTTTCCGGTCGAGATGACATTATTTTTTGGAGTGCCTTCGCTCGAGATGACCATTGAGAAGCATTCTGTACAACCCTTCACCTCCAATGACACTATCAGGCATCGCCGACGAAGCCGGCGCCGACCTCGCCACCCAGATCCGGGCCCATCGGGCGCTCGGGTGGGGATATATCGACCTCCGAAATATCGACGGTGCACAGTTTACGACGCTGGACGACGCGGCGTTTGAGGCCGCGTGCGAGGAGTTGACTGCGGGCGGACTGAAGGTATCCAGCTTCGCCTCGGGCATCGCGAACTGGGCGTGTAGGATCGACGACCCGTTTGAGCAATCGATCACCACCCTCCAGCAAGCCATCCCCCGGATGCACCGCCTCGGGTGCCGCTTCATCCGCACCATGAGTTACCCCAACGCCGGCCTGGCGGACGACGCCTGGCGCGACGAGGCCGTGCGTCGGATGAAAATTCTCGGGGCGATGGCGGCGGACGCCGGCATAATCATCACCGTCGAAAACTGCGACGGCTGGGCCAGCACCTCGCCCGCGAACTACGCCCGGTTTTTCGAACGGGTGGATTCGCCGGAGGTGAAGGCCGTGTACGACACCGGCAACCCGGCCTCGCACGGGCACACCAACACCTGGGACTGGTACCTCGCCGCGAAACCGCACATCGCCTACATCCACATCAAAGACCACACGGGGCCGCTGGGCAACAACCGAGGCGAACACGTGATGGCCGGCGAAGGGATCGGGTGTGTGGAAGAGACGCTACGCGACCTCGCGGCCGGCGGCTACAACGGGTTTGTGTCCATCGAGCCTCATCTAAAAAGTGTCATACACGAGGGCCGCGCGATCACAGAGGCCGAGGCAGCTTTTGAGACGTATGTGGCGTACGGCCGGCGGGTAGCGGAGCTCGTCCAGATCAGCAGCAACCTGTCTTCCTGAGCGACAGCGAAGGACCCTAAACCGGCAAAAATATTGCCCTGGCAGAAGTTGACCAGCCGGCACGATCCCGAAAACCTTCACTATCCTTTTGCCGCCTGCCGCTCGAAGCCCCTTCGCTGACGCTCTGGGTGACAGGAGGTTTGGGCGAAGACCAGTGCAACTCGAAATTTCTGAGCGAAACACACGGCTCACCATCTTGCACTCAGATCATCCCATTTCGGGTTGGACGCTTCAATCAGGGCAATTTTTCGCGCCCGTCGCCACCCTTTGATGCGCTTCTCTTGTTCTAGTGCCTCGTGCACGCTATGAAACGTGTCGAGATAAACGAGCCTGTGAATCCGGTAGCGCGATGTGAAAGCAGGCCATTGTCCGTGCTTGTGCTCCCAAACCCGGCGTTCCAGATCGTTTGTCACGCCCGTGTAAAGCGTTCGTGATAAACTGGCCATGATGTATACGTAGTAGGATCGCATAGGGGCTTTTTCTCTTCTAGACAAGAAAAGCCGCTGCGGCATACCCTCGCTCAGGGTGACAGGAGGTGCATTACCCTCTGGCGTTTTGCCAACCGACGCCGTATCGTGA
>JAWXAX010000159.1 GCA_034439735.1 Rhodothermales bacterium
ATGCCAGTCTGATGGCTGGATCCCCGCCTTCGCGGGGATGACGATGCCCCGGATTGTAGAAATCTCAACAGTTTGTGAACCCTTAACCTGAAACCACTCACGATAATCCGACAGGATTTACGTGAATGTACTTAGAATGGATGTCGATCGGGAGAAGGTGATCTTCGCATCAGCGGGGGCCGGGAACGGCGCAACGAACACAGGCGTCACAGAACCTCCATCTTTAGACAGGAGAAACGATGACAGCGATCCTCGAGAAGGCATTTGCGGCCGCAATCAAGGCGCCTCCAGAAGTGCAAAATGCCATCGGCCAATTGATTCTGTCGGAGCTGCAAGACGAATTGCGCTGGCAGCAGGCCTTTGAGCAAACCAGTGATGCGCAGTGGGACCAGCTGGCCGACATGGTTCGAAAGGAAATTGCGAAGGCCGAGACGGACTCACTCGATACGTTCACTTACTGAATTCAAGGATTACAAAGCTATTCGTCTGATGCGACCCCCATCACTACCTGTTTAGAAGCACTGCGCCACTCCGAAGCTCCCCGCCGGCCCTGAGCCGGTAGACGTACATGCCCGCCGGCATCCCTTGAGTGTCAAACACAGCCTCATACACGCCGGCCTCCTGCACGGCGTCCACAAGCACGGCGACTTCCCGGCCCAGCACATCGTACACCGCGAGCCGGACGGGCCCTGCTACATCGACGAAATACCGTATCGTTGCGCGCGGCCCGGCGGGATTGGGATAGACTTCGAGCCGCGAGACGCCGGCGGCATCAGGCCGCTCTGAAGAGGTGACGGTAGCAGCGTCGAACCGGGCGAAAAACGAGGCGTCGCCGGCATGGGTGAGTCGCCCGGATCCGAGGCTGAGTTCGTCGGTGAACGTGCCGGCTATGTACAGATCTCCCGTTTCCCCAAGCGCGATAGCCCGGATCCTCTGCCAGTTCTTGCCGGCGGCTTGAACCGTGGAAAGTAGATCGCCTTCCGCCGAATAACATCCACAGAATCCGTCCGATTTATCTTCCTGAAGAGCATTTTTCCGCAGTTCGCGGTTGCCCAACCGCATGAACAGCCCGTCGAATGTGCCGGCGACGCAGACGCGTTCGCGCGCATCCACCGCCATAGAATAAACGATCTCGTTACCGTCGCTGGTGAGGGGCCTTGCCCAGGCCAGCGCGCCGTTGGCCGTCAGTTTGGTCAGGAAACTCCCTCTCGAGCCCGGGTCGCGGAACGTCTGATCGCCTACCATCACATCCAGCTGTCCATCCAACTCCCAATAGGTCCAGACGACGTACAACCCGCCGCCGGCGCTGGCCGCGAGGCGCACCGGAGCGGCGTTTTCGCCAATGCCGAAGTCGGCCGGGGTGCGTACCCAGCGGACACCGCCCTCCGGATCGTAGCTCACGATGGGATACATCGTGGACAGATTCGGGTCGGCGACGGGCCCATCATCAAACACCGTCCCCCCTGCAAAATAGCCTGCCAGATACGAGTTGCCGGCTTCATCGACAGCAAACGCGCCGTCGTCAAACCCACCGATCATGTCTTCGTCGGCCGCTCCGCCCAGTCGCCGGCTCCAGCGCAATGCCCCATCCGGCGAAAAACGCGCGATGAACAGATCGCTGGTCGGATACATCGTATGACTTGGTGCCGCTACCAGCGTATCGCCTGCAAGTATCAACGTATCCCGAAAGTTGCCGGCTATGTAGACATCGCCGGCCGCATCCAGGCCCAGGCCCGCCACAAACGCCGGCTGTTCGTCGAAGTGCATTACGGGAGGATGGATGGGGATCGACCAGAGCGGGTCGCCGGCCGGGTCGTATTTATTGATCGAAACCCCGCCCTGCGCCAGCATGCCGGCGTCCACCACGGTCGGGTATCCTTCACTCGTGTAGAAATTCCCCTCGTGATCGATCGCCCCCAAAAAACCCTGAAGAAGTTCTCCCCCGATAGCCTCCTCTTCCATCCGGCCGCGGAAGGCCCCTTGTTTGATCCATCGGACGGTGTTATCCGGGCCCAGGAGCGCGAGCAGCGCCGAGGTCTCGGCATGCCCCGCGTACGATTCACCTCCTATCCCGACGCCGGCCTGGAAGGAGCCCTGGCCCACGATGAGCAACTCGCCGGCCCCGGTGAGCGTCAGCGATCGGGCGGAAAGGTTTTCACCGACCTCCAGCCAGGATGGCGACAGTTGGGCTTGGACGTCAGCATTCAGGAAGAGGCAGGCAACAGCTAGACACAGACCTGCGCAGAGGAGATGGAAATTACGCATAGTGGTCTTGAGGTGGAGAGGATGCCTGTGCTGTGTTGAAAGGTATAGGCCGGCGCCAGGAATGACAAGTAAAATAACCTGCAAGTCAAACGCAGATCGTGAAGCTCTTCCCGGGCTTGTCGGTAAGACTTCGACTACATCGGTGAGAATGGGTTATAACGAATCGCCATGCACAACCCGCCCCGCGTCAAAATCTGCTGCATCTCCAGCATCAAGGAAGCACACCTGGCCATCGACCATGGCGCTGGGGCTGGTGTCGCACATGCCCAATGGCCCCGGCGTCATCCAGGACGAACACATCGCCGAGATCGCGGCCGCGGTGCCTCCGCCCTGGCCGTCGAACCGTTCGGACTGGATCTGTGCTCGCGCGTCCGCGAAGATGGAAAACTCAACGCCCGGAAGCTGGAGGCATTTATGCGCGCGGTGCGGTAGACGAAACCTCATTGAGGATTCTTTCGTTTGTGTAGCACTCTACACAACTACAGGACCCGTATGGCAACAAATCTCTCTCTCGATCCCGAACTGCTGGAACGCGCCTTCGCGTTGAGCGGCGAACGCACCAAAAAGGCGACGGTCACGCGTGCTCTCCAGGAATTTATCGCCCGACGCCAACAGCGGCGTATCGCCGACCTGCTAGGTAAACTGGAGTGGGACGACACGTTCGATTACAAGGCAGAACGGTCTCGTCCATGAGTCTGCTGGTCGATACGAGTGTATGGTCACTGGCGCTCAGGCGTGATGGGGATTTGGACGTTCCACAGGTCCGGGTCCTCCGTGAAGCACTTCTCGGAAATGAAATCGTAGTGACTACAGGTCTGGTGCTCCAGGAATTGCTTCAGGGTTTTGCCGGACCGACCGCCCAGGAGCAGATCATTAAAACCTTTGCATCCCTTCCCTCGCTGCAACCGGACCGCCGGGACCACATCGATGCAGCGGCGCTTCGAAATGCGTGCAGGCGCGCTGGCGTCCAGATTGGAACGATAGACGCACTTATAGCCCAATTATGCATTCGACATCAGCTAACCCTGCTGACGACCGATAATGATTTCGTCTATGCGGCCCGGCATAGCCCTCTGGTTGTTTGGGGGTGAACCCTACTCACAGACCCCGTTCTCCAGGAACCAGCACTTCGTCTGGGGCGAGTTCTTGAAGAAGTCGAGCAACTGGGCGCCTACCTTTTCCTCGCCGAAGGGCGATGATGGGTGGGTGCCGTCGCTTTCGAGGTCGTCGCGCTCCCAGAAGAGTCCGTCGGAGCGGGGGTTAAGGCCGTCGGCCCACAGGTACGCGCCCCAGCCGATCCAGGCGGTTTCGGTGTAGTCGAGGTTGCCGGCGATGTCATCCTCGCCGCCGCCGCTCATCTGGTTGATCTGGGCTTCGATCGCCCACTTAACGCCGTAGCCGGACTCATAGGCGTAGGGCTCCGGATTCAGGATGGTGGTGGCGTAGCCGGCGTAGATGCGGCTCGACAGAAACACCATCTTCAGATTCGGGAAGTTCGCCCGGAGCGCCCGCACGATCTTGGCGTTCTGCTCCTCCAGCCGGTAGGCATCGGCATTGGCGGCCGGCAGGCTGGTCTCGGGCAGGCGGTTGGCCACTTTCACCCAGGCGATCTGGACCTGCGCGGCGCTGAGGCCCTGCGGGATGAGTTTGTCGTTGATGATCCGGTCGTAGTTGTCGCTGGTGGTTGATTCCCACGTGTCCGCCGACTGGCCGCCGCGCGCGCCGTTGACCATCACCAGGTTCGAGGTGTTCACCGCCGGGTCGTTCAGCGCCTGGCCCATGAACGTCCATTCGTCACACGGCAGTTCGTTGTTCTGCGAGCAGAACTCCTGCGTGGTGTTGGACATCCCGACCGACACCATCACATATTTGCCGCTCGGGCTCGGGTTGCCGTTAAGATCCAGCGGTTCGATGCCGTTGGCGATGTTCACACCGGCCGTGTGATGGGCTGCCGGCATCGTGTTGGACGCGTTCGGATACAACCCGCCGCTGAACCCGAGGTAGGTCTGCGTCCCCATGTCTGTCAGCGGCACCATGCCGCCTTCGCCGCCGGGTTCGAGCACGGTGATAATGAAGGTTTTTTCGCCGGTGACGATGCCGTCATCCGCCGTGATGGTGGCCGTGTACGTGCCGGCGTCGCCGCTGCCGGGTGTAACGGTGAGCGTGCCGGCGCCGCTGCCGTTATCGGTAAAGTCGAAGAACGACGGCCCCACCCCGCCGCCTCCGCTGGCGACGATGCCGGCGGTGAGCGTCAGTGGATCGCCGTTGACGTCGGAGGCGGTGACGTTCACCGTCAACGTGTTGCCTTCGATGACGGCCTTATCGCCAATGTCGGCCACGACGGGCGCGCTGTTGCCGCCGGGGGCGATTACGGTCACCGTGAACGTCGCCGTGGCGGAGAGCTGCCCGTCGGTGGCGGTGATGGTGGCCGTGTAGTCGCCGAAGTCGCCGGGATCGGGTGCGAACTTGATCGTCCCGGAGTTATCGAAGTTGTCCTTGAAGTTAAAAAACGCCGCCCCCATCGTTTGCCCCTGGGCGTTGACGACCGAAGCGGTCAGGTCCAGCCCATCGTCGTCGGGGTCGGTAGCGAATACGCTAAACTGGAGGTTGTCGCCTTCCTCGACCGACACATCAGCGATGGGAGTGACGACTGGCGGGTTGTTGCCGCTCGTGTTGGCCTGAACGGTGAGGGTGAAGCTCGTTTCCACCTGCGCGGAGGCATCGGCCGCCGTAGCGGTGACGGTGTAGACGCCGGCAGACCCTGCATCGGGCGAAAGGGTGAGCACGCCCGAGCCGTTGCCATTATCGGTGAAGGTGAACAGGCCGGCCGGAGCGTTGCCGCCCCCGGAAAGCGTGGCGGAGACTTCCAGCGTGAGCATGTCTCCGTCCGGGTCGCTCGCCACCACATTGACCGCTTCCGTCTCGCCCTCGAACAGCGTCACGTTCGTGAGCGGGTTGAGGGCCGGCGGCTGGTTGACGCCGACGGCCTGGACCGAGACGGTAAAGGTCTCGGTCGAGCTGTCCTCTCCGTCGGTGGCCGTGATGACGGCCTCGTATTCGCCCCCATCGCCGGCCATCGGCGAAAGGGAGAGGGTGCCCGTGCCATCGCCGTTGTCGATAAACGTCGCAAACGCTGCGGTGCCGCTTTCGCCCGTCACTTCGGCGGAGAGGGTGATGGCGTCACCATCCGCGTCGGATGCGGCGACGGCGATTTCGAGCGACTCACCTTCGGTGACATTGGTGTTGGCAATGGCCTCGAGCACGGGCGGGGCGTTGGCGCCCACGGCGGTGACGATGACCGCGAAGGACTCGGTAGTGGTCAACTCGCCATCGCCAGCCGCGACGGTGGCCGTGTACGCGCCGGCCTCGCCGGACGCCGGCGATAACTGGAGCACGCCGGTGCCGTCTCCATTATCTACAAAGACAAAAAATCCGGACGGCGCTGGCGCTCCGCCGACATCAGCCGTGATTACGGCCTCGAGCTCGATCGCGTCCCCATCGCTATCTGACGAAAGCACGGAAACGGCCTGGTTAGCACCTTCCTCGAGTGTGATGTTGTCGATGGGTGTGATGACCGGCGCGCTGTTTTCGCCGCCGGTGTCGATGGGGACCAGCATCAGGTCGACCTGTCCGCCATCTTCCACGTCGCGATCGTCGACGAGCGTATTAAACCCTGTCTTGGCCGCCTCGAAACGAACGACGCGAAGGACAGAGGACGCGGAAGCCATGGCGATCGGCTGGCCGTCGCCGGCGGCGAGGCGCGCGATCGGGCTGCCGCCCGATCCGCCATCCCCCGTCTTGACCAGCGTGCCGGAAAGGCTGCCGGCGTCCGACTGGAACCGGTAGATGTACACGCCCGGCGCAGTCCCACCGAGATGCGCCTCCATGCGGTGGGAGCCGGGCCCGACCTCCGCGATCACCAGCGGAGCGACGCCGCGGCCCTGGAGGTCGTATACCTGAAACAGCACCTGCTGACGGACGCCGGCCGAGAAAGGAATCGTAAACGCGTCGCGCGTGGGGTTCGGGTAGGGCTGCCCTGCTTCGAAAACCGAGGGCAGATCCGAACCGTCCTCGACCCCGACTTGTACGGGGATCGTCAGCGTCACGCAGCCGGCCCCATCGGTGAACCCCGAAACGGCCGCCTCGCCACCGACATTCGCCGTCACCTCGACGCCGCTGATGGCGGACGCATCGTCCATGCGAAACGTACAGGCCGTCGCCTGAATGGCCGTGGTCGGCTGGGCGCTGGCCGGCATGGCGGAGAATAGGACGAGCAGAAGGGCGGGGAGATGGCGGAGCATGGGATTAGCGATTAGCGAATAGACGATTAGCGATTAGCGATTTGCGATGGGGACTGGATCCGGGACGGGCGAGCGTAGCGAGCCTTCACTGGCATTCCTGGCCGGCGAGGAACCAGCAGGTCGACAGGGGCGAGGTCTTAAAAAAGTCCATCAGGATGCCGGCCACCTTCTCAATACCCGGCTTGGCCGGATGCACCCCATCCTCTTTTAAATCTTCCCGGGTCCAGGTGAGGCCATCGGAGCGGGGGTTCGTGCCATCGGCCCAGAAATAGGGCCCCCAGCCAATCCATGGGGCGACGTCCGGGCCGAGGTCGCCCGAAATCGGGTCGATCTCGCCGGTTTCCTGTTGCCGGATCTGGGCGGCGACCGTCCACTTAACCGCAAAGCCCTGTTCGTAGGCGAAGGGTTCGGGGTTGCGATCGGTAGTGGCGTAGCCGCCATAGATTCGGCTCGAAAAAAAGATCATCTTGAGATTGGGGTATCGCTGCTTCATCGCGCGGGCGATCTGGCCGAACTGTTCCTGGAGGCGGAAAGCATCCGCGTCCCGATCGGGCAGCGTGCCGGCCGGCGGGGCATTGGCGAGTTTGATCCAGGCGATCTGGACCTGCGACTCGCTGTAGCCAAAGGGCACGAGTTCCTCCTCGAGGATGCGATTGTAGTCGTTGAGGCCGGGCTCGACCCACTTTTCGGCGGTCTTGCCGGGGTCGGCGCCGTCAACCATGACAAACGTCGAGGTATTCACGGCGGGGTCGAGGGACGCATCGCTCATGAAGGTACCCAGTTTGCACCGGTTCGTGGGGTCGGCCACGCCGCAGAACTCGTCGGAGGTATTGGACATGCCAACTGAAGTAAGGATATAGACCCCCCTCGAGCTGGGCCTGCCATTGAGATCCAGCGGCTGGATGCTCCGGGCGGCGGCGAGGCCGGCCTGGAGGTGGGCCTCGGGAATCGTATTGGTCCCGCCCGGGTAGAGGCCGCCTTCCAGACCGAAGTAGGCGAGGCCTTTCATGTCGATGAGGGGCACCTGGTCTTCGGTGATCTTGAGCAGGGCCAGGCGGATCGTCTCGTTGTTGCGCACGACACGCTCGACAACGGCGGTGACGTAGCCGTCGCGATCGATCTCGATGCGCACGGCGCCCCCTTCGGGTACGACCGCGGCGTCTCGGATTACCCGGGCGGATGTAGCAAACGTCGCGACGGGTGCCCGGCCGACCGCGTCGCTGCGGACCAGCGAGCGTACGTAAACGCCGGCAGCCACCGTCACCCGCACAAAATACACGCCCTGCCCCAGTTCGCCCGTTTGCAGGGAGATGGCCTGGTCGCCGACGGCGAGGACTTCCTGTTTGGCCGGCGCGGCCTCACGGCCGAGGATGTCGAAAAGTTGGATGTAGGCCGTCTGTGCGCGGTCGGAGGCGACGGGCAGCCAGGCCTGTGCGCCGGCGGGGTTCGGGTAGATGGCGCCGAGGCGCGTATCAGCCGGCAACGTATCTGATACTTCGTTCGATACAGGGAATGCGCCTGCCACCCAGACGCAACCGTTGGCCCCGGCTGTGGCCGTCAGCGGGGTCATACCATCGGCGCTCAGGCGGACGGTAGCACCTGCCATTGGCGTGTCGTTTCGCGCATCCAGTGCGCAGATCCGCACCTGAGGGGACTGGGAGAGGGCATGGCCGGCGCCTATCCCTAGAAATAGAAAAATGCCTGCGAATACGCGCTGAATGCGCGGACTGGCCCAGGCGCTACTAACGGTCATATCGGGCACGCTTCATTCGGGTGTTTAATTTACCCGGGGCCCGATGCCATTGAAAAAATTGTGCCAGCCGAACGGTGACCCATGCGGGTTACTGGACGGAGATCATGATTCGGCACGGTCCGCTCAAGATTTATGGAGCGAAAACGATAGCCGCAGCTCGGGATAATTCGCGGCCATATAACGCAAATTGGTGTAAACGAGATACGAGATCGCACTCATCTCCAGGACTTCTTCGATGGAAGTGTATACCATGTATTTGACTGTGTATAAACCACTGTTTGCCACATAGTCCTGTGCTTCGAGCAGTTCGAAACCAAGCGATGCGCCGACGTAAACAGCCCCCGATAACAGATAGGCTATCCTAAACGAAGCCGGCAATCGAATCCAGAATCTTAAATAGGCGAGGATGAATACGACCACTAGCGATCCATAGGCGATCACCCATGGCCATGCCAGGTATCCCGTGGTCTTCACCCCAACGGCTCGCATCACTCCATCGAAATGCTCATGGATGTGGGCCGATTCGTCAAAGCTGAGAAAAAGGAAGATCAAACTCAAACCAAACCAGTACCTACTCTGTGCAGCACCGGCGCTCTTTTTTTCTCCCACCCCGATTACTGAAAAGAGTAGTGATGAAATGAACAACACCATCGACGTGAAATGCGTCGGGAAGTTATGTTCCAGGTCAACCGAGAACTTTTCGACAAGCAATTCGCTGACTTTAGTGTCTGTAACGTCGTGAACCAGCAGGCTCAGGACGTGCGCGATTGCCAGGAATACGACGCAAGCGCCCAATACGCGGCCAATGGTTCTAGCGGGCAAGTATGAAATCATCGGGAGATTAGAAGGTATCTTGTTCGTTAGAAAATCGGATTTAAGGTTCGAGATTCAAGACCCAGGGCAACTTCAACATACCCATGAACCTTGAATCTCGAACCATAAACCAACTTATTTCACCACCACCATCCGCGTCGTGGCGCTGTACGAGCCGGCGGTCATCCGCAGCAGGTAGGCGCCGCTCGAAACCGTTGCCCCGGCGTCTGTACGGCCGTTCCAGGTGGCTTCGTGCCGGCCGGCGGGCAGCTCGCTATCGAACACCCGGGCCACTTCGCGGCCCAACATGTCGTACACGCTCAGCCGCACCAGCGCCGCCTGGGGCAGCGCGAAACGGATTGTCGTCGTCGGGTTGAACGGGTTCGGGTAGTTGCCTTCGAGGGCGAACTCCGTCGGCAGCGCCTCAGCCTGGAGCGTCAGGCCGTCGAGCACTACCCCGCGTTTGGCGGCGGAGGCGATCGGGGCGGCTGCCTGCGGGCTTTCGGCGGGGCCTTCGCCGGTGGGCACAAAGCCGGCGTCGGTGGTCAGCACGAGTTTGTCGATGGCGGTGCCATCCTCGCGCATCCAGGCATGCACCGTGTGCGCGCCGCCCGTGGCGATGGACAGCGGCACCGCCGCGCCGTTTTTCGTGAGGGACAGCCAGGTCCACGCCCCGGTGGAGGTCGTCTGCCAGCCGTTGGTGGCCGACGAGATCACCCCGTCGAACCCGCCAAAGAGCGAGTTCGACTTACTGTTTGGCGCGTAGAGGCGGGCCCAGATGTAGTAGCTGCCTGTGGTCGAGAAGTCGACATCAAACGAGAGCTCGGGGCTGGTCGTCTCGGCGCCGGTCTTGATCTCTGTCCCGTCGTCCGGCGTGGTGTCCATATAGGATCCACCGCTGGCGCCGGCATAGGCCGTACCGGCCACCCAGCTATCGGCGCCGCGTTGGATGTTGGCGTGAAAGTGTTCGGCTTCCATGACCACCATGCCGGCGGCTTCGATGAAGCCGCCCATGCCGCCCCCGCTGGTCACCGTGACGCTCTGGCTCGTACTGCCTGCCGCGCCTTCGTTGTCCGTCACGGTCAGCGCCACCGTGTAGGTGCCGGCCGCCGCGTAGGTGTGGCTGGCCGTGGCGCCCATGGCGGTGGCGCCATCGCCGAACGTCCAGGCATAACTCACGATGGAGCCATCGCTATCCGACGATCCCGAGCCGTCCACACTCAGGGCGAGGTCGGTCGCGGTGTGCGTGAAGCTGGCCACCGGGGCGTTGTTGCCCGTACCGCCGCCATCGAGCGGGCTTTCGGCGGGGCCGGTGCCCGTGGGCGTGAAGCCGGCGTCGGTTGTTAGCACCACTTTATCGACGAAGACCCCGTCATCGCCCATCCAAACATGGACGGTGTGAACGCCAGGCGTGGACACGGTGATGGAGGCAGTACCACCGTTCTGTTGGGATTTCGTCCACAGCCACGACCCAAAGGTATCGACATCCAGCGGGCTGGTGCCGGCCACGCCATTCAGGCCGGCGAAGGCCTTGTTGCCGCGGGAATCCACGCCCCACATCCGGTGCCAGACGTAGAAGGTGCCGGTTGTGGCGAAGTTGACCTCGAACACCAGTTCCGGGCTGACCGTTTCAGGAGCGGAACGGACGCGGATGCCATTATCCGGCGTAGCCTGCATGGCCGAGACGCCGCTGAAGCCGGCGGAGGCCGTGGTCACCGTCCAGGTGTGCCCGTCGCGGTCGATCTTGTCGTGGAAGTTCTCGGCTTCCATCGACACCAGGCCGGCCGACTCCAGGAACGCCCCGGTGCCGCCCGTGCCGCCGTCGGAGACCGTCACGCTTTTGGTCGTGCTGCCCGTCGCGCCGTCGTTATCCGTCACGGTCAGGCCCACCGTGTAGGTGCCGGCCACCGCGTAGCTATGCGAGGCCATGACGCCCGTGCCCGTGGCGCCGTCGCCAAACGTCCAGGCATAACTGACGATGGCGCCATCGGTGTCGGAGGACGCCGAGGCATCGACATCCACCGTCAACAGATTGGTCGTGTGTGCCAAGCTCGCGACCGGCGGCTGGTTGCCGATCACGCCGGACTCCGTGACGGTCAGGCGCTGGTTGACGGCGACGCCGCTCAACGTCTGCACCGTGCCCGAGGGCCAGATGATCTGGATGGACGAAATCGACGTATTCGAACCAAGCCCGAAGTACGCGCCGAGGTCGTCGCCGCCGCCGAGGCTGGAGCCGGAGCGGGTTTCGACAGTCTGGGTGACGCCATCGGGCGAAGTCGTCAGTTCGATCCGCGATCCGATGCCGTCGCGGTTGCTGGTGGTGCCGACGAGGTCGACGATGAGCCAGCGGTTGCCGTTGGTGTTGTCGTTACGGAAAAGCCGGGTCGGACCACCAAAGTTGACCAGGAAGATATCTGGATCACCATCCTCGTCATAGTCGCCATATACAGGGGAGCGGCTTGCTTCACCATCATCTACACCGCTTGTGGCGGAAATATTAGAAAACACCCCGCCTTCATTATGCCACAAGACATTGTATGTAGGGTCTGGCGAAGTCATCAGGTTGGCAGCCATGTAGAGGTCCTGCCAACCATCCAGATCATAGTCAACGAAATTAGCACCCCAAGTAAACAGTGTCGTCGCCACACCTGTGGCAACTGTCACATCCGAGAAAGTGCCATCTCCATCATTCTTTAATAGGATATTACCTGCCCGAGAAGGTAGTGTCTCTGACGCTTCACCGTTATCTGTAAAAAAGAGGTCGATCGAACCATTGCGATCATAATCTCCCAACGCGACACCCATGCCATTCTGACACCAATTTGCGTTGGCAGTTGCGCTCATCTCGGTGAAAGTCCAATCCGTGAGTCCGTTTGTGCCACCATCATTCCGCCATAAACGCATTGGACCAGACCCACTAAAACCGCAATCCTTGATCAGATAAATATCGAGATCACCATCACGATCAAAGTCGGTCCAGGCAGAGATAAAGCTCATATCCCAACGGGCAGTCCCGAGCATACTCGAAACATCCGTGAAGGTGTCGTCTCCATTGTTATGGAAGAGGTAATCCTGGGCCTGCTCGCGACCCGAGGTACCTGGAGCGATAGCTCCTTGCATGAGCGCATGGTTAGCCACATACAAATCAAGCAGTCCATCACCATCGTAATCACCCCAGGAAGCGGAGGTGCCGCGTGCTTGCTGCATCACGATGAAATCCGATCCGGGGGTGTTTGTGATATCAGTGAACGTACCGTTGCCGTTATTTTTGTAGAGGACGTCTTCGTCGCTGTTGGCGAGGTAGAGGTCGCGCCAGCCGTCGTTGTTGTAGTCGGCCACGGCGACGCCAGCACCATCGTGCGACGCATCAGCCACGCCGGCTGCGGCCGCCACATCGGTGAATGAGCCGCCGTTGTTGCGGAAGAGTTTGTTGGCGCCGGCGCGCATCGTCATATACAGGTCGAGGTCGCCGTCGTTGTCGTAGTCGAACCAGGCCGCCCCGGTGCCAAGACCCATGTCGACAACGGACAAGCCATCGTGGGTGAGATCAACACCCATGGGAGCGGTCACATCCGTGAAGAGATCTCCCGAAGGCGGAGTCGTTTCCTCCGTGACGGTCAGCATCTGGTTGGCCGGGACGTTCGTGAGGGTCTGGACGATGCCGGAAGGCCAGGAGATCTTCAGTTCGCTGATCGTGGTGGCGCTGCCCAGGCCGAAGTGGATGAGGAGATCGTCCTGCGAGTGGGCGCTCTGACCGCCCTTGACCTGGCGCATGAGGGTAACGCCGTTGACGGTAGCCTCGACGAGGGTGTGGATGGCGGCGCGGTTGCTGACGGTGGCGACGAGGTCGATTTCGAGCCAGTTGCCGATACCCGTCGAGATGTTTTTATACAGATGGAAGTTGGCCTCGCCGGCGGTGCCGCCGTCGTAGACGACCACGAAGTCGAGATCCCCGTCCCGGTCGAAGTCGGCCACGGCCGAGCCGCGTCCGGAACCACCGATGTCGAGCATGCCGGCGCTGGCAGAGATCTCGGAGAAGGTGCCGTCACCGTCGTTCCGGTACATGATGGCGTCGCCGGCGGCGACCATCAGGTCCTCGTACGTGTCGTTGTCGAAGTCCGCGAAGTTGAGGCCCCACGATCCGCCGGCCTTGACACCGGCCGGGATGGCCGAGTTTTCGTTCCAGGTACCATCCGGGTTGCCGAGGTAGAGGACGTTGCCCTCGGCGACGGGTTCGTTGCCTGGATCGAGGAGGTCGGACATGTAGATGTCCCAGTCCCCGTCGTGATCGATGTCGGCGATGTCGATGCCCATGCCGGCGCCGGAGTCGTCGCCAATGCCGGGCATCGTGGTGCTGGTTTCGGTGAAGGTACCGTCGCCATTATTGCTGAAGTAGAAATCGAGCTCGAAGGGTGCCGCCTCCTGGACGTTGACGACGTACATGTCGGGCCAGAGATCGTTCGGATCCATGAGGCCGCCGAAAAATGCGAGGGTCGGGCGGTACCAGGTGGCGTCGGTGCCGGGGTTCATCCCGCTCGAGATCGTCACGTTGGAAAAGGTGCCGTTACAGTTGTTTTTGTAGAGCGCGTTGTTGTTACTCGGATGACCGCCCTGGGAGAAAACCATGTTGCCGACGAAGAGGTCGATGCAGCTGTCTCGGTTGTAATCGATCCAACCTGTCGTGAGGCTGTTGTGCCCGGGCAGACTGCCGAAAGCCGGCGAGGCGTTGTTCTGGACGCCGGCGGCGGCGGCCACGTTCGTGAATAGCGGTGTGCTTTCCTGATTCCCGTTTTCCACCCACAGGTTCTTCAGCAGCAGGTTACTCGGTCCATCGAGGCTGGTGAGCGTATTGTTGGCGGTGACGTACACATCCATGTCGCCGTCGTTGTCGTAATCGGCGAAGGCCGCGCCAGTCAGCTCGACATTGGGTAGTACCGGCAATAGGCCGTCTTTTTTGTTGAACGTTCCATCGCCGTTGTTATTCCGGTACAGGTGGGCGTCGAGATCCTCCCCGTTTGTGATAAACAGGTCCGGGAAGCCGTCCACGTCGTAATCGATCCAGATCACCCCAAGGCCGTGCGCGTGGCCCGTATCGTATAAATCACCCCCGACGCCGGCAGCCACGCCGGATTCTGTGAAAAACATCTGGCCTACGGCCGTGTGTGCGCCTCCCATTCCCCAGATGAGTATCCCCAGGAGAACCAGGCCAACCCGTAAAGCAGTTCGGTTCATACG
>JAWXAX010000160.1 GCA_034439735.1 Rhodothermales bacterium
CGGCGCCGGCGCCGAGGCGCTCACCACCTACATCAACTCCGGGCGCGCTCTGGGCATCATCTCCGGGATTTTTGTGTCGGTGGGCATCGCCTTCGTCTGTGGCCTGCTGGCGCAGTACGTCTCCCGGCTGCTGTTCAGCTTCCAGTTCGAGAAACGGTTGCCGTATGTAGGTGGGCTATGGGGCGGGCTTTCGCTTACGGCGGTCGCCTATTTCCTCCTCTTTAAGGGCATCAAGGGCGCTTCGTTTGTGAGCGATGGTTTCCTGGCCTGGGTGGATACCCACCTGTGGTGGATGTTGATCGGGATGTTCGTTGCATTCACCCTGATCATGCAGGTGCTCTTCTGGATGAAGATCAACGCCCTGCGAGGTGTCGTGCTGGTCGGGATGTTTGCGCTGGCGATGGCATTTGCCGGCAACGACCTGGTCAACTTCATCGGCGTACCTATTGCCGGGCTCGATTCCTTCCTGGCCTGGCGCGGTTCGGGCGTGCCGGCCGACAGCTACATGATGGTGGCGCTCGATCAGCCAGTGCGGACGAACACCTGGCTGCTCTTGCTGGCCGGTGCGGTGATGGTGGCTACGCTCTGGCTGTCGCGGAAGGCACGTACGGTGACGGAGACGGAAATCGGCCTCGGCCGGCAGGGCGAGGGCGTCGAACGGTTCGCCTCCAACCCGATCGCTCGTTCGATCGTCCGCGCCGCCCGAGATATCGGGGGTGTGTTGTCGAGCCTGTTGCCGGCCGCACTCAAGCGTCGTATCGACCGAAATTTCGAGCGCCCGCAGACCGCTTCGGCCGAAGAGGGTTCTCCCGACGCGCCGGCGTTCGACCTGATCCGCGCCTCGGTGAACCTGACCATCGCGAGCGTGCTTATCGCCATGGCGACATCGCTCAAGCTCCCCCTCTCCACCACCTACGTCACGTTCATGGTGGCAATGGGTGCTTCCCTGGCGGATCGTGCGTGGGACCGCGACACGGCGGTGTTCCGGGTCTCGGGCGTGCTCAATGTCATCGGAGGATGGCTCATCACAGCGGTGGTGGCGATGTCGATGGCCGGCCTCTTCGCCGCGATCCTGTACATCGGGGGGATGTACGCGCTGGCGGGCCTCTTAGTGCTCGCCGGCTACCTTATCTACCGCAGCACGCGGTTACATCGAGCGCGCGAAGAGGAGAGCGCCGAGCGGCGGGCCCACTACGAACGGCCGTCGGTTTCGCTTGCCGAAGTGTTTCACGAGACGGGAAACCATATCGCTGAAGTCCTGGACGACATCGGTAAGGCGCTTGAAAACGCCATCGGTGGGTTGGTGAAAGAAGATGCCTCTCGTCTCAAAAAGACGGAAAAGAAGATCAAACGGCTCATCGATCGGAACGAGGGCATGGGCGATACCCTGCCCCAGTATATCCGGAAGGTGGAGGAGTTGGAGAGCGAGGGGAGTAAAACCTACATCGCCGTGTACGACTACCTGAGCGACATGCTGCGCTCGTCCCGGTCGATCGTTCACACCAGCCGGACGCACGTCGAAAATAGCCACAAACCCCTGTCGCAAAGCCAGTACGCCGACCTCGATAATCTCTACGGGCAGACGGTTGGCTATGTTCATGCGATCAAGGATTACATCCATCGCGGCGAGTTCCACGATACGGCCGGCTTGCTCGTGAAGCGCGATGAGGTGATGGCGTTCCTGGAGGTGTGTATCGAGCGCCAGGTATCCGGCATCAAGGCCCGTAAGTATAACGAGATCAACACGGGCCTCTACTTTACGCTCCTCCTGGAGACGAAGGACTTCATGCTTGTCTCCGGCCGGCTCCTCGGGTTCTTCGAGAGCTTCTCGAATGGCGATAAGGTCTCGGTCATGCAGCAGATCGTGGGGTGATGGGGCTACAGCCTTGATCATGCGGCGCCTGATCCGTAGGTTCTATTCCCTATCGATCTGAGCCATGGAGCCGCTACCCGCCCGCGCAGAAGCCGCACTCGACCCATCTGAATCTACTAGCCCCACATCGGGGGCTTTTCGCCGCGTCCGTTTTCCAGGACTCGGTGTTCGTGTCGCCCGCTATGCAGGGATTGGCGTGGCAGGATTTCTGCTCGTGAGCGTGTTGTGGGTGATCCTGTACCGCTTCGCCGGTCCGCCGTTCACTTTCCTCGTGGTGCGCGATACCCTGGCTGGCTTGAACGTCGATCGCCGGCCGATGAGGCTGGAGGCGATCTCTCGCCATCTGGCCGTCGCCGTGGTGACGGCGGAAGATCAGCGCTTCTGTTTACACGATGGGTTCGACTGGGAGGCCATTGACAAGGCGCGGGACACCAACGAGCGGGGAGGCCGGCTCCGAGGCGCCTCGACGGTCTCGATGCAGACGTCCAAAAATGCATTCCTCTGGCCGGGGCGCACGTGGGTCCGCAAGGGGTTCGAAGCCTATTTCACCGTGCTGATCGAGACGTTCTGGCCCAAGTGGCGCATTCTGGAAGTATATCTCAACGTGGCGGAATGGGGCGACGGCCTCTTCGGCGCAGAGGCCGCCGCCCAGCATTATTTCAACAAGACGGCGGCTCAACTCACCCGGTGGGAGTCGTCCCTGCTGGCCGCTTCCCTGCCCTCTCCGCTGACATCCAATCCCGCCCGCCCCTCGGCGTACCTCGCTCGACGCGCATCACAGATCCGTGCACAGATGAACGATGTAGATGAAGGATTCGGGGCGTGTCTGGAGAAGTAGCGAAAAACGTTCAACGCCTACTGTCATTCGCTAATCGATAATCACTAATCGTCTGATCAATTCTCAAGGATCCTAACCCCGCCGCCCGAGCTGCGGAGCGTCAGCAACGGCCCGCCGCCGTTCATTTCGCCCTGAAGCCTGTCCCGTTTGATTTCGCCGCGGACAGCGACGGAGATGTCCGACTTCACCGATCCGCCGGAGGCCTGGGCGTCGATGTCGGCCTGGATGTCCTCGTCGAGGCGGATCGTCACCGTGCCGCCCGAGGTGCGGAGGGTCATGTCCTGATCGGGTTGGCCCAGCACCTCCGCTTCGATGCTGCCTCCGGAGGTGGAGGCGTTGACGGCGCCGGCGATCTGCGTCAGGCGGATGGAGCCGCCGGAGGTCTCGCAGTCCACGTCGCCCTCGGCCCGGTCGATCGTGATCGAGCCGCCAGACGTCTGGCAGTCCACGGGCCCGCCGGCGTCAGCCACCTTGATGCTGCCGCCCGAGGTGCGCAGTTTGCTGCGTTCACCGAGGCGCCGCGCTTCGATAGAGCCGCCGCTGGTGTGGGCTTCGGTAATGCCGCCAATATCATCCAGTGTGATGGATCCACCGGAGGTGTGGACGAGCGCCTCGCCGGCGATATCGGTCACCTGGATGCTTCCGCCGGCGGTTTTAAGATCGACGTCGATGTCCTCGGGGACTTCGACGATGAAGCGCACCTGCAGGCTCCGATTGCCCCATCCGCGCCAGTTGTTCGGGCGGTCGTAGCGGCCGATGATCTCCACGCCCCGGCTAGAGCCGTCGAGCGTGAGCGCGAACCGCTCGAACGCGGCATCGGCGTCGCTTTCGTTGCCGCCGTTCATTCCTTTGACGATGCGGACGATCACTTCATCCCCCTTGGAGCCCTCGACGACGATGGAGCCGAGGTCGGAGTCGATGATGAGGGTACTGTTGGCGGCGACGGCAAAGTTTTCTTCGGTGATCTCCTCGTGCTCGAATCGTTCCTGGGCGCGGGCCAGGTTGATGCCGGCGAAAACGAGGAATAAGCCGGCCAGGAGGGCGATGCGGATGGGGTTCATGACGACACGTGCGGCTGGTTCTGAATGGAGAAGGAATGGGGGATAAGACGAGAGGCGCGCGGCGCAGGTTACAGTGGCGGGGCGGGAAAGAAACTCTGCCGTGTCTGTACGTTCAATTCACCGTCTTTACTCTTTAATCCGCGATCTTGAATCCAATGCTCACCCGGGACGAACGCGAACGCTACAGCCGGCACATCATCCTGCCGGATGTCGGCGAGGCCGGCCAGGAGAAACTCAAGGCGGCTTCGGTGCTGCTGATCGGCGCCGGCGGGCTCGGGGCGCCGCTGGCCCTGTACCTCGCGGCGGCCGGCGTAGGGCGGATCGGGTTGGTGGATTTTGATACGATCGACGCGACCAACCTACAGCGTCAGGTGCTGTATGGCCAGAAGGACATCGGCAGGCCCAAACTCGAGGCCGCCGCCGAGCGTCTGGCGGATCTGAATCCGTATATTCAGATCGATCTCCATAACACACCGCTCACGAGCGCCAACGCGCTGGACCTCATCCGGGGCTACGACGTGGTGGCTGACGGGACCGATAATTTCCCGACGCGTTACCTCGTTAACGACGCCTGCGTGCTCACCGGCACCCCGAACGCGTACGGTTCGATTTTCCGATTCGAAGGCCAGGTGTCCGTCTTCGCCGCGCCGGGCGGACCGTGTTACCGCTGTGTCTTCCCCGAGCCGCCTCCACCCGGCCTCGTGCCCTCGTGCGCGGAAGGCGGGGTGCTGGGGGTGCTGCCTGGGATGGTGGGGACGATGCAGGCAAACGAAGTCATCAAGCTGATCCTGGGCATTGGCGAGCCCCTCATCGGCCGCTTGATGCTGGTGGAGGCGCTGTCGATGAAGGTACGCGAGTGGAAGATCCGTCGCGACCCCGACTGCCCGGTGTGTGGCGATCATCCCACTCAGACCACGTTGATCGACTACGACGCCTTTTGCGGCATCGCGCCGGCCGGTTCGGTCGCCGAGATCACCGTGCAGGAACTGCACACCCGCCGGCAAAACGGCGACGCACCGTTTATCCTGGACGTCCGCAACCCCGCCGAAGCCGAGGCTGCCAGCCTCGGGGCGGACCTCCTCATCCCTTTGGGCGAACTCCCGATGCGGATGGATGAACTGGAGGCTTACCGGAACCGGCCGGTGGTGGTCCACTGCCGCTCCGGCGCCCGCTCGGCCCAGGCGGCGCAGCAACTGGTGGACGCCGGCTTCAGCCAGGTCGAGAACCTGAAGGGGGGGATTCTGGCCTGGAGCAAGGAGGTGGATCCGTCGGTGGGGGCTTATTAAAGGGTTTAAGGTTCGAGGTTCAGGCGTGAAAGCGGTGGTGACAGGGGTTTGTGGTCACGTAGTACCGATTGTCCGGGAAGGATCGTAGCTTGCGGTCAAACGCTACTATCCACGCAACCCGCCCGACCATGAACGCCCCGGCCCGTCTCTTCCTTCTCCTGCTGTTCCTCCTCGGCCCGATGGGGGTTAACGCCCAGCCAATCCCTCTCGCGGCGCCTGAAGAACTCGGGTTTTCGCCGCAGCGGTTGGAGCGGATAACTGAGATCATGAAAGGGTATGTGGATGACGACCGGCTCGCCGGCTCCGTTGTGCTGGTGGCCCGTCACGGGCAGATTGCCTATCTGAAGGCGTTCGGCCAGCGGGACCTCGAGTCCGGCGCTCCGATGACGCAAGACGCGATCTTCCGGATCGCCTCGCAGACCAAGGCGCTCACCAGCGTCGCCACGATGATCCTGCAGGAGGAGGGGAAGCTGCTCATTACCGACCCCGTCGGGAAGTACATCCCTGAGTTCGCCCAGACCACGGTTGCGGTCCCGAACGAAGAGGACGGGTACGAGGTGGTGCCAGCCGAGCGCCCGATCACTATCCGCGACCTGCTCACTCATACGGCCGGCATCGGCTACGGCAGCGGGCCGGCGGCGGATAAATGGAAAGAAGCCGGCATCCAGGGCTGGTACTTCGCCGACCGCGACGAACCCGTCGGCGCGACGATCGCGCGGATGGGCGCCCTTCCGATGGATGCGCAGCCGGGCGCGCAATTCGTTTATGGCTACAACACGGACATTCTGGGGGTGGTGATCGAAAAAGCCTCGGGGATGTCGCTGGACGCCTTTCTTCGCGAACGGATCCTCGAGCCGCTGGGCATGCTCGACACCCATTTTTATCTCCCGATGGAGAAGCAAAATCGGCTGGCGACGGTCTACGGCTCGAAGGAAGCCGGCGGCCTGGAGCGGGTGCCCGATCCCGGCCACATGGTTGGCCAGGGAATGTATGTCAATGGCCCGCGCAAGAGCTTCAGCGGCGGCGCCGGCCTGCTGTCGACGGCCCGGGACTACGCCACTTTCCTGCAGATGATGGCCAACGGTGGGACAGGCAACGGGCACCGCATCCTCTCTGAAAAAACCGTCGAGCTGATGACCGTCGACCACCTGCGGGACATCCCGTACGGCGACAACGGCGTCGGCTTTGGACTCGGCTTTTCGGTGCTAAAAGACCTGGGTGACCGCGGCAAGCCGGGTTCCGTCGGCGAATACGGCTGGGGTGGAGCGTACCACTCGTCGTACTGGGTGGACCCGGCGGAGGACCTGGTGGTGGTGTACTTCACGCAGCTGTTGCCGGTCCGGAATATTGACGACCACGATAAACTCCGCATCGCGATTTACCAGGCCCTCCTCGAATAATGCAGCGCCCGCGTAGGTCGGGTTAGGTCCCCCCAGGGACCGTAACCCGACAACGTGGCGGGCGTGTTCAACCGTAACCCGACAACGTGGCGGGCGTGTTCAACCGTAACCCGACAACGTGGCGGGCGTGTTCAACC